>JBFXIU010000233.1:0-5175 GCA_050175615.1 Porticoccaceae bacterium
AGCATGATCGATGCTGCAGTGGCGTAGATTAACCCGGTACACGTTAGATAAGATCGAGCTGTGTTAAAGAGCGAGGTCGTCTTCAGTGCTGGGTGCTGCAACAGCGGGTGAAGTCACTGATTCAGGTTTATAGACAGGTGATACATATTTGACTGCACTTTCGACTCGGAAAGCGCCAGATGTTCTATTGAAGTCGATCGAAGGAAAACCAAAACTTTGATACGGCCCTTGTTGCATCTGATGCAATGAAACTGCACTCAGTTTTTGTCCCCATCTTTTTTCAGAAAGAGATTCGAACATGAATTCATACTGCTTTCCGCCAGTAATAGAGCCGTAAGGTGTTTTTAGCCCGATCCATGACTGTCTGCTAAATAGATCGTCGCCCACAGTCCGTCCATCTTCCAAGCTAAACTGGTTCTCGAGATTGAATATAATATCAATTTCTTTACCCGTATTATAACTGCCGCTTAACCCAATCAGGTTAGGAGACATCATACCGGATGTAAAGTCGGTTTCAGATTCTCCACTGATGTTATCAACATAAGTATAGCCAGCATCAACCATCAAAAAACCATTCAATGTTAATTCGTCCCTCTGCAATAAAAGCATCGGATTAGCCATCAACTGAATAGAATAAAATAAACTAATACCTGCTACTATCGCTCTCATGACACAGCCCTTTTAATAGATTCTTCTTTATTTTTTTTACTAAAAACAAAACTTAACATCGGATAAAGGATGAAACTTATTAGAACCGAGGATATAAACTCAATCTCTATATAGTCATCAAGAATTAAATGTGCAGAAACAAAGGATACAAAAGTAGTCGTAATACCAGGCCAATTGAAAGCCTTACTATCACGTATGTTTTTTCTCTCTCCTGATACCAAGTAATAATCAGCTATAATGATGGCTGCTATGGAGGTGGTCAGAACACCAAGAACCGTTATAAAATTGCTGAACCAGTCCAAAATTGAGAGTGCAATCATAAGGCAAGCAATCATATTGGCCACTACTACAAAAAAAAGTCGACCAGGCCTCCATCCGAAAATCACATCTGCAATATTTGTTAACGACAACGAAGCGCTATAGGTATTCAGCACTTGTGCTTTGCCTTGAGCCAGGAACAGTAGAATCGCTCCGAACACACCACCCAGAATGATGAATGCTGCAGCAACACTATGAGGGCTATTTAATACCTTGTGCTTCGCCTCATCGAGGCTAACACCCTGTCCCACATAGTAATCAATAAGATAGGAAGAGCCGGCATACATTACCGCCGCACCGACCACCAGCATGATGACGTTCATGAAAAGATTGCCCAGTCCAGCAGCAATACCGATATCTTTGCTCGACTTGGAATACCGTCCCAAGTCTGCATCGATAAGGGCCAAGGCACCTGCGGCACCAATCATGACATTAAAACAGAAAGCGTATTTTCCAAAAGTTGTATCAGCGCCCAGTGCCGCTAACGCATCAGGAGGTAACTGAGCCCCAAAGGTAAACACCTCTACCCATGACTGGCCTGAGCTCTGCACAATTCCTATCATCAGATAGATCAAGACGCCCAAGAAAGCTATCAACGTCAACGATGCAACAGCTGTGACCTCCTTGAAGCCAAATGCTGTTAAAAGTATCCATAAAATGGATAGAACGGCATAGAATGTCCACTCTGTTTCAGGATTATCTTCCAGTCCACTCCAGAATATAAAACCTTCGTATAGAAGAACATTTTCTAATGCTATAAAGCCGGTTATCATGAAGCCAAATGTTAGCGCAACAATAATGGACCCTTTGGTTCCGAACCCATGGAACCGTGCGAGCACTGAACTCGACAGCCCTGTTTTGTAGGCAACATTGCCGACAGCCCATCCCATTAAGCCGCCAACGATAGCCACTGATATCCCCGATATTAACCCTATCCAGAAGCCAGCGACAAAAGTCGCCAGTGCCCCTACGAATAGCTGCACAAGGGTCGTCACTATCCCTGTAGTACCCCATGAAAGCCTTAACCAAGTCTGTCGTTCTGACTCGGGTACCACTTCCAATGCATGGTCATCTGTATTTGTAGAAAGTTCGTTCATGTTTCTCGCCTTTTATTATTAGTGCGAGAAATTAGGATCTTTTATTACTACCTCTCATACAATTGGTATTATCTTTTATTGGGTGTAAGAAAACATACCTATTCGTTTAGTTGATAATATCTATTCTATCTAGATAAGTACGTATATTTATTCACATTCACACCACGGCAACCCGCCCTTGAAACGCTCAATCAGAAAATCACACAGCAGCTGCAGTCGTGGCGAGCGCTGTCGCGCCTGTGGATACACCAGCCAGACGCCGCTGTAGGGGTAACGGTACTGTTCCAGCATCGAGATCAGCTCACCACGCCTCAGGGCCGGCTCGACGTAATAGTCGGGCAGTTGGGCGATCCCCAACCCTTTGCTGACCGCATCCAGCAACGCAGGGCCAGAATTGGAACGCCAGTTGCCGCTGGCTTTCAGCTCCTTGCGCTGGCCATTTTCACTGAACAGCCAGAAGCTGTTGGACCCCATCAGGCAGTTGTGTCGCCCCAGCTCTGACAGTGTATGTGGCATAGGGTGACGCTGCAGGTAACTGGCGCTGGCACAGAGGTATTCGCGCCGATCGCACAGGCGTCGCGCCAGTAAAGAGGAGTCCTTAAGCGTGCCCATGCGTACGGCCAGGTCATAGCCTTCGCTGATCAGGTCGGTCTGACGGTTGGTCAGGTGCAGGTCGAGGCTAATTTTCGGGTACTGCAGCATGAAGTCGTTCAGCTGCGGCGCCAGAAAACGCTCACCGAAGGTGGTGGCACAGGTCACGCGAAGCGTACCGGAAGGCTCTGCCTGAAAACTGGACAGCTCTTCTTCCGCCGCGCTGAAGCCCTGCAGCAGTTCACGGCAGTGCTGAAAGTAGTGCTCGCCCGCTTCACTAAGCCGAAACTTGCGCGTGGTGCGATACAACAACGGCGTACTCAATTCAGCCTCCAGCCGGGCTACCAGCCGGCTGATATGCGAGGGCGAGACCTTGAGCTTGCGTGCCGCTGCCGAAAAGCTGCCCTGCTGTACTACCTCGACAAAGGCTTCTATAGCTTCCCAGTGCCGCATTCTGTGTTCCCCGCCCGTCTGATATAGACCCTGTATGCCAGAATTATTGCAGCTGAGCAAAAATACTTTTCGATTGCTGTCATTATCATGGAACAGTTCAGGGGCTACACTTGAACCATCACGTTTATCTCAACATCTGTATTCGACTCGGGAGATCACCATGAAGTCACGCGCAGCCGTTGCCTGGGAAGCGGGCAAGCCCCTCACCATCGAAGAAGTGGACGTTCAGGGCCCCAAGGCCGGTGAAGTGCAGGTGCGCATTGTTGCCACCGGTGTTTGCCACACCGACGCTTTCACTCTGTCCGGTGCCGATCCCGAAGGGATCTTCCCGTCGATTCTGGGCCATGAAGGTGCCGGTGTGGTGGAAGAAGTGGGCCCGGGCGTCACCACGTTGAAGCCAGGTGATCACGTAATCCCGCTGTACACCGCCGAGTGCGGCAAGTGCAAGTTCTGCCTCTCCGGCAAGACCAACCTGTGTCAGGCAGTACGCGCCACTCAGGGCCAGGGCCTGATGCCGGATGGCACCAGCCGTTTCTCCATCGGCGGCAAAACGCTGTTCCATTACATGGGTACATCCACCTTTTCCGAGTACACCGTAGTACCGGAGATTTCATTGGCGAAAATCCATGTCGATGCGCCACTGGAGAAAGTCTGTCTGCTGGGTTGCGGCATTACTACCGGTATTGGTGCAGTGCTGAACACAGCGAAGGTTGAACCGGGCTCCACCGTCGCGATCTTTGGTTTGGGCGGCATCGGTTTGTCCTGCATCCAGGGCGCCCGCATGGCCAATGCGGCGCGCATCATCGCCATCGACGTTAACGAAGACAAGTTCGAGATGGCACGCCAGTTCGGTGCCACCGACTGCGTCAACCCGAAAGACTTCTCCGATCCGATCCAGCAGGTGATCGTCGACATGACCGACGGCGGCGTGGACTACTCCTTCGAGTGTATCGGTAACGTTCAGGTTATGCGTTCTGCACTGGAGTGCTGCCACAAGGGTTGGGGTGAATCCATCATCATCGGTGTTGCCGGTGCCGGTGAAGAGATTTCCACCCGTCCGTTCCAGCTGGTGACCGGTCGCGTCTGGAAAGGCTCCGCCTTCGGTGGCGTCAAGGGCCGCAGCCAGCTGCCGGGCTACGTTGAGGACTACATGAACGGCAAGATCGAGATCGATCCGTTCATCACCCACACCATGGGTCTGGAGGACATCAACAAGGCGTTTGACCTGATGCACGAAGGCAAGAGCATCCGCTCGGTGATTCTGTTCGATCAGTAATCAAGGAGGGTCCCATGACTCAAGCAGCCCCCGAGCTGGTCGCCAGCAACAAATGCTTTGACGGTTGGCTCAAGCGCTACAAACACAGTTCGACGACGACCGGCACGGAGATGGTGTTTGCCATCTACCTGCCACCGCAGGCACAAACGCAGCCGGTACCGGTACTGTACTGGCTGTCGGGCCTGACCTGTACGGATGAGAACTTCATGCAGAAGGCCGGTGCCCAACGCGTTGCCGCCGAACTGGGCGTCGCCATTGTTGCGCCGGATACCAGTCCGCGTGGCACCGACCTGCCCGGCGAGCATGACAGCTACGATTTCGGCTCCGGTGCCGGTTTTTATGTGAATGCGACCGAGGCGCCCTGGTCTGCTCACTATCGCATGTACGATTATGTGACCGACGAGCTGCCGGCGCTGATCGAACAGCATTTCCCAGTAACCCAAAAACGCGCCATCAGTGGTCACTCCATGGGCGGTCACGGTGCGCTGATCTGTGCTTTGAAGAATCCGGGCCGATATGTATCGGTATCGGCTTTCGCGCCGATCAGTAATCCGACCAACTGCCCGTGGGGCGAAAAGGCGTTTTCAGGCTATCTGGGCACTGATCGCGAGGCATGGAAAGCCTGGGACAGCTGTGAACTGATAGCAACCGCGAAAGAACGGCTGCCGATTCTGGTGGATCAGGGCGAGGCGGATGATTTCCTGCAGGAACAGCTCAAGCCGGAAGCGCTGAAAGCAGCCTGTGCGTCGGCGGGACATCCGCTGGAGCTGC
>JBFXIU010000234.1:0-5170 GCA_050175615.1 Porticoccaceae bacterium
GCCATCAAAACTGATCATGGCGGCGCCCCGCAGCAATACGCTGAGATCGAAATTCCACAGCATCCAGCCGGTGGTGGAATACCAGAAAAAACGGTCGCCGGCGCGGACATCGTGGTGAAGGCCAATGGCTTTGCTGTGTTCAAGCAACACTCCGCCGTGGCCGTGAACTATGGCCTTGGGCAAGCCGGATGTGCCGGAGCTGAACAGCACATATAGAGGGTGATCAAAGGGAACTTTTTCACAAGCAACCTCTGCGGGCGACTGGACAGAGCTGTCGACAAGGTCTGCCCAGTCGATGGCATTGGCAACGTCGACGCCGGGGAGGTAGGGCACATTAACCACCTGTTCGATCTCGGCAATGGCCGCCCTGATGGTATCGAGCTGCTCCCTGCGATCCACGGTTTTGTCGCCATATTGATAACCCGCTACGGCAAAGAGAAGCTTGGGTTTGACGAGGCCAAAGCGGTCGATAACCGCTCGGGCGCCAAATTCTGGCGGGCAGCTCAGCCAGATAGCTCCCAGTGACGCCACCGCCAAAAAAGCGATGGCGGTTTCGGGAATGTTGGGCATATAACCGGCAACGGGGTCACCTTTTTTAATGCCCAGGGCTTTTAAGCCTGCGGCGCAGCTGGCCACTTTTGCCCTTAACTGATCGCGGCTGATCTCCACCCGCGGCCGGGTTTGCGAATGGCCGATCAGGGCGGGGACGCTGCCTGTGGCCTTGAGAATATGCTCCGTATAGGAGAGGGCGCTGCCGCGAAACCATTGAGCGCCGGGCAGGGCAGGATTTTCAAGTACGGCCTGCGGCGCCCCCAGATCCAGGGCAAAAAATTCGGCGATACTCTGCCAGAACCCTGCCAGATCGGTGACAGACCACCGCCAAAGATCTCGGTAATTGTTAAACACCAGGCCTTTGTGGGTTTTTAGCCAACGGCAATAGTCGCCAATAACCGATGTGTCCATTGCATTGGCAGGTACTGATCGAATTAAGATTCCGCGCTGATATGACATGGTTGAGACTTATTGTTATGGCAGTGATCCTGAGTATCACCAAATCGCCGCCATTATTCAAATACTGAATAATGGCGGCGATTACAGAGAAGGGTTCTGCGCTTTGCAGCTTAGTGTGGCGCGCCTTGATTAGTGAACCGAGCGTTTCTCGCTCCCACGCAGGAGCCTGGGAGCGAGAAACCGGTAATCTCACTTCGCTCTTATTACATCCTGTAACCAAAGGTAATGCCGTAGGTCGCTGTGCGGCCAGGATAGCGGGCGCGGACATCGTTAACGATACGGGCATTGGTCCAATAATATTCGTCAAAAACGTTTTTGCCCCACAGAGTCACACGCCAGCGATCGTCGGGGGACATGATTCCCGCGCGCAGATCGACAAGGGTGTAGTCGTCTATACGGGCATACTCATCCTCGCCAACGGTAGAGAAGGTATGGGAGTTGTGGGTGGCGTTGGCGCCGACAAAGCCCATGATATTTTGAGAGAGGGAAAATGAATAATCCGTGTGCATAGACAGGGATGTTTCAGGTGCAAACGGCATGGCCACGCCCGCAAAGTCGACAATTTCGGCAATCGCATTGTAGCCACTGTACTCTGTAATTTCGGTATCCAGATAGGTTCCCGCCATGCCGATCGTCCAGCCCTCCACAGGGGTAGCGGTAAGGGTGAATTCCGCACCCATGACTTCCGACTCCGGCACGTTGCGAATTCCGTCAAGCAGTCCAAAAACAGGGTCGAGAAGCTTGACCCGCAACTGTTTGTCTTTGTAGTCGTAAAAGAATGCCGCGCCGGTAATTGACAGCTTGTTATCGAGGAGCTGTGCCTTGAAACCGGCTTCGTAGTCAAGCACAGATTCTTCCGTTACAGGAAGAAACTGGATATTGGTCGCCGCCGTGGCAGCTGGATGGCCACCCGCTTTATAGCCTTTGGCGATGGTCGCGTACAAAAGCACATCGGGATTGAGCTTATAGTCCACACCAACCCGCCAGGAGACATTGTCTTCTTTGAGTTTGTCGGTGAACACACCTGGAGTGTAGGGAGTTCTGCCCATGTCATCCACGGTGACGTTGTCAAGGTTGACGCAGCCGCCCAGGGGTATGGGATCTATAGGCGACAAACCCTGAGGCTCCCTCAGCATATTGGACAAGAAGGTGAAAAAGCCGGAAAGATTGGGAACGGACTCTGTCTCTCTGGTGCAAGAGTTGGAGCGTCTCTGGCTTTCTGTATAGCGGGCGCCAGCGTTTACTGATAATTGCTCGGTTAGATCGTATTCAATGTTGCCGAAGAAGGCGATATTTTCCATTTTTTGCGAGGTGTCGTATCCATTTTGCAAAAATGTTTGTCCGCCACTGACAACAGTGGATGCATCGCTGTAGACAAGCGTGTTTTGCTCACTGAACGTTGAGCGCTCGTAGTTGCCGCCAACTACCCATTTAACACGCTCATGGACTCCGTCAATGCGCAGTTCCTGGGCAATGGAATCTGCCTGAGCAACGGTGCTGTAGGCATATTGCTCAATTGCCGCGCCATCAGGATCGTTGAATTGGTTGCGCTCAAAATCCACATAGGACGAAATGGAGGTTAGGGTAAGTGTGTCGCTGAGCTCGATTGTCGCCCGCAGCGAAGCCTGGGCTTGCTCATCATCGCCGTAGGGAGCGGAAAGTGAATCCGTGGCCGTCCAATCCGCATAGCGGGGTTTTAATGGCGGCACAGGCGCCGCAATCAACTGGGGCTGCAACGGAGGCACCTGAGCCACCTTGTCAATAATCTGGGTTGCCAGCGGGTCATTCTGGTTTTTACTGCCGCCGATATTCAATAAAAAGCTGGCTTTGTCGGTGGGCTGCCAATCGAGCAGAATGCGCCCGGCAAAGGTGTCAATTTCCCCCAGGGAGTCATTGCGAGTAATACTTTTCTGCCAGCCGTTGGCCTGCTCGGTTTTGATGGCAGCGCGAGCCTTGAGGGTATCCGTGAGCGGGCCACTAACAAAACCAAAACCTTCAAAATAATCAAAGCGGCCATAGCCAACATCAAAGCCCGCTTCAAAGATATCTGTGGGTTTTGCTGCAATAAAGTTGATTGCACCACCGGTTGAGTTCTGACCGAACAATGTGCCCTGCGGGCCTTTCATCACCTCGACACGCTCGAGATCAAAGCCAATATTGGTTGTAAACACCGGCAGGGGATAACCTACCTCATCCATGTAAACGCTGACAGCTGGATAAGAGCCAATGGTGTTCTCGTAAAAACCCACACCACGCAGGGTGTAAACCGGCGTATTGGCTTCTGAGGGCGCCACATGGAGTGACGGCACTATTCGCGTCAAATCCTCGACACCATTGATTCTCTGGGTACGGAGCATATCCGCACCAAACGCGGCAATGGTCAGGCCTACATCATTGATCGATTCGGCACGCTTGGTTGCCGTGACAATAATTTCTTCAAGTCCGCCAGGGGCTGGTGCCGATGTTGCTGGCAAACTGCAGACAGCCCCCAAAACACCACAGGCAATGCCGGTAAGCTTGGTATTTATTTTCATTGCTCATTCTCCACTAGCTATAAAACCATTATTTTAATTTAGCGCTCAGGCCATTATTCAATGACTATTGATGGTGATATCCACAGGCGCAGATGATTTTTACCGTTCTCTCTGCCATGCAAAGAACTATAAAAATTCCGCCAGGAATTTTGACAGATTAACGATTTAGGAAATGGACAAAAATAGACGGATTCCCGTCATAGACGCAAACTTTTATAGCGCTTGATGTAAGAGGGAAAAATTATTAAGACAAGGGTTTTTGGTCGCTGATTAATGCAAGCAACGCGGCTCGACTGTGAATGTTAAAAATTTTGTAAATTTTCCTCAAATAGTTTTCAACGGTATATTCAGAAAGGCCGAGAGCCGTTGCAATTTGCTTATTGCTTTTTCCTTTCAATAACTCGCAAACCACCTGGAACTGACGATTTGTCAGCATTTTGTCCAGCGACTCGATATTGGAAGCACAGGAATCACCAATGCCGAAAGCAATTTGATTGTGAAATTTTTTGACCGAATAGTCGACGACATAATCCCGGCTTTCATTGAGCCATCTCTCCATTTCTGACTGCGCTCTGTCAATGGACAGGTGATGTCTCTGGTCAGTGGAATGTAGACCGACGACAAGAAACATATTGCCCGATATGGATTTAACACTGACAGCGGTTTCTTTAAAACCGAGTTTGGAAAAATAGCGAATGTACGGCTTGCTTTGTGCACTGCCTTGATCCGTGAACCACAGTTTTAAATCGGTGAATTGATCGCAGTTCCTGTAAATGGATGTTTTATGGGGCATAAGGGGATCATACTGATGGAGTTCTTTTGCGTACATATCCACGACTTGATGGGAAAGATGTTTATAGTAAAGAAAGGACACTGGCTTGGGATTATCTTCGCTGTTGTTATACATAAAAAGCGAAATACCACTGGCGCCTGACTTGTGCAACACCTGCCGTGCGTAAGCACTGTTGACGAGCTTAAAATTGTACATTTTGGCACAGCCTCCTCGTCATAGATTTGATGGCACCACACCCGGCGACTGCCTGCCCACGTTACCGCAACTGGTAAATAGGCCATTGCTGCCTGGATTTGCAGCCTCGACAACAACGCCATAAAAACAACCATCGAGAATATGCATGAGCCAGTCAATGAAGAACCATTTCGTCTGATTTATTCGTCTACTTTATGGTTATGGCAGAAACCTGTCTTTAAAAATACCCTGTTATTTTTGAAAGACTTTAGGGTAGTTAGCTATGGTTGTCAATTTACCATTGAATGGTTTGCCGATATTTCACGGTTGTTACCTGGCAGTTAAGCGCCAACGACCAGGCAAACACTCACCGGCCTACCCTGAGCTTCTAAAGGAAACTCTGATTAATTCTGTTTTCGTCACTCCCGCGCAGGCGGGAGTCCAAAAAATCAAGTGCTTATAGATTCCCGCCTGCGCGGGAATGACATTAATCAGAGTTTCCTAAAGTTAACGCCGAATGACGGGAATTCGTCTATTTTCTCTGCCCGTTGATGCCATTAACCTCTTTAATAGCGTTTTCAATGACGCGATTTTTTCTAGTATTATGTGAGCCAGTGGTCGTTATAAATTTAAGCTCTATCCATGTAAGCTACTCTTG
>JBFXIU010000235.1:0-5162 GCA_050175615.1 Porticoccaceae bacterium
AGAGCCAGACCGGCGCGTTGCGCTCGACGTTGCGCATTGCGCCCCACGTTGCGGCTGCCGCTACGAACGCAGGATGCGCTTCAGCCGTCACACGCATGGCAACGGCTGAAGCGGCAGAGTTCACAGTAAGTCAAGCATATCGGAATCAACGCCAGGGAAGCACTGATTAAAGAGCCTCCTGGAAACGCGCTGGTATTTCCTTTGGCAAGGCGCGATCATTTTTGAAGCAGGAGTGGACTCTTACGTCCTCGACTGTTTCAAAAAAAGTGAAGCAAGTCCGCCAAACGGAATAAATCAGCGTTTCCCTAGAAATTGGCGCTCACGCCCACAAAATAACTCCGGCCCGGTTCCGGATAATAGGCGCTGTACGCATATTCCTGGTCAAACACGTTTTTCACGCCAGCTTCCACCGAGAAGTTCTTGTTGATGTCATACACCGCCTTGATATCCGCAGTGGCAAAGTTGGGAGACTTTCTGTACGGGAGGTTATCAGCGGAGGTATTCCAGTAAAAGCCGCTGCTGATATTGAGCTGGGGAATGATGGATAACCCTTCCAGAGGAGTGATAACACCATAAAGGGTGCTGGTTATTTCGGGAAGTTGGGCAATCTTTTCATCATTGGTGCAGTTATTCCAGCGCATGTAGTTGAACACAGCGCCCGTGCTGAAGTACTGATTGATAACGGCTTCTGCCCCTGCCTCAAAGCCATAGAATGTGGCCCTGCCGAGGTTTTCAAAAGTCACGTTCGGCTTAATCCCTTTGGACGTGATCATGTCGCTGACGTCGCTGTAGTACACGCTGGTGTTGAGCTTGAGCCAGTCGCTGACAAGGCCCTTGTAGCCAAGCTCGTAATGATAGGCGTGTTCGGGGTTCAAATCGGGATTGGCAGGAGCGTCGCCAATTCTCAAAAACCGCTCGCGCATGGTGGCGAACCGGGATTTTTTGGCAAAGGTGGCAAAAATTTCATGCTTTTCGGTAAGGTCGTAGAACGCGCCCACCTGATAGTTGAACAGGGTCTTGGTGTCGTCCAGCCCTTTTTTGTAAGAATTCATGGCATCTGTGGTATGGTCGCGGCTTTCGAGCGTCATGGGGGTCAAGGTGCTGAGGCTCGTGCCAAAAACAAGAGTCAGGCGCTCAATGGGCTTGAGGGTATATTCCGCGCCAAGGTCCCAGTAGCCCTCCGAAATATGCTCATCCAGCTTGTCGCCTATGTCGGCCTTTTTCTTTTTTTGGTTTGGCTTCAGGCCGGTATCATCAAACACAGCGTAATCATTATATTCTTTATGTGACAGGATGCGGTAACCGGCAGAAAGCGCCAGCTTATTGGCCGCGTTGAAGGCATAGTCAAAGGTCAACTGCCCGCCGACCGTGTACTGGTCGTACTTTTTATCAGCAGAGTCCCTTTTGGTCATGGTCATGTCGGTATAGCTTTCGGACTTGTCCTGATGCCAGTCGTAGTACATCACGGCCTTGAGGTGGGCCTGCCGGCTCAGATTAAAATTGGCGTTGGTATACAGGCGGCTGGTTTCATATTCCGGCCAGTACCACCAGCGCTGCAAGGGATACGCCTGCTTGCCGTCCGCCCCGCGGCGATACTCGGCGGCGTCGAAGGGTTGGCCCTTTTTAAAGTGTTGCCGCATGTAGCCCACCATAATGTCCACATCTTCACTGGGGGTCCAGCCGCCAATGATGTTGGCGCTCAGATTCTGATGGTCGGAATTTTTGCGGCGTCCCGTACCCTGGTAGGGGGAGGCGTCAAAACCTTCGGGCAGGGTGAAAAAATCCTGGTTGTCGTACACAAAGGTGCCTTTCAGGTAGTAAAGCTCCTGCCGCGTGCCTATGCTGGTGGCAGCCATACGGCCCTGATCGTGCATCCTGCGGTCAAAAAAATTCAAGTATTTCGCTGAGAATTCAAATTCTTTTTTGGGTTTTGCAGTGCGCAGGTTCACCACGCCAGCCAGGTTGTTGTTGCTTGCAAGCAGTGGTGAACTGTACCCTTTTGAGACATCTACTGACTCAAGGCCATAGGTCAGAGTGTTATTGTAATCCCACTCATTGCGGTACGCTGTGGCAATGGGGATGTCGTCAACGTACATGCCGACCTGATACCGGTTTGATCCACGTATGCCAATGGTACCTTCATTGCGGCCCCCAGATGTCTGAAGGTATACGCCCTGCACTCCCCTGAGGGCTTCCCACAGATTGATGGCCGTCTTTCTTTCCATATCTGTCTGGGTGATATGGTCAATGGTGTTTTTGGGTTCTGTCATCTCAAGCGGCGTCAATAAGACCTCTGTTGCCCCCTCCTCCTGTGCCCATGCTCCACTTGCCTGCAACAGCAGTATCGCGAGCAGGAATACCACTCCCCTACATCTCATATGCCCTCCAGTTATTGAGATAACAGAAAGATAACACCGTCAGCACCCAGGCAGTGGACAGTGCGCTTCAACAGAACATCTCCAGTGAATAAAATTTTTAGTATTACTTGAGTACAGATGGAGATTGTAAGGCGCAACTTGGTCTCGGTATTTTTAAAAACGTGAACTCACGGCTTTTTTTCACAAAACATAGTCATTAACTATGCATTTATCAGTACGAAACTATCCGAAGTAAGAGTTTAAAAATTGCGCGTAATAGTTCCAGCAGAATTTTCTGCAGTCTTCACCACAGCGCCCGAAATTTGCCCGCAGGCGCAGTGGGCCTGCCCGGCTGCAACCGGGCCGCCCAACCTGTCGCCACCGGGGCAATCGTCCCGGCAAAAACCGCCCTGCTCCCGAAAACAGCCAGACAGGCTCGGTAGATTCCATAAGCGGCCTCAAAACGTAAGCAGCCCCGACATATGATCGGGGCTGCTTACCGGGGTCACCCAAAGACCGGTGGCTGCATGGAGGATAAATAGTGAGACTGAGCCAAGGGCAAACACGGCTTCAGCCGCTGCCCGCAGGGGCAACGGCTGAAGAAGGTACAACGCTGTTTGCCTGTTACACGCTACTGGAGAACCAATGAGCCTTGAGCAATTTCACTAGCGAGGCTTTCGCAGCGGCCAGGACAATTCAGGGCAACAGGGTTCTACTTGCGGTTAGCAAGCCTGTTCTTGAGGTTTTTCGCCACAATGGCCGGATCCACAGGGTTGCGGGCAATGCCGCTTTCTATGGCGGCGCGGGCGGTGGCGGCAGCCACGGCCGGGGCCACATCGGCGTTAAGGGTTGAAGGTATGATATAGTCGGACCGCAGTTCATCGGCCGTGACCAGTTCTGCAATGGCGTAAGCCGCGGCTATCTTCATGGCGTCATTGATGTCCGTGGCGGCCACGTCCAGAGCACCGCGGAAGATGCCGGGAAAGGCCAGCACATTGTTTATCTGGTTGGGGCAGTCCGAACGCCCCGTGGACACCACCCGCGCACCGGCGTCCAGCGCACGCTGGATAGGCCAGATTTCGGGGATGGGGTTGGCCTGGGCAAAGACTATGGGGTCCTTGGCCATGCTGCGGATCATGTCTTCGGTAAGGGTGTTGGGCGCGGAAACGCCGATGAACACGTCCGCCCCCTTGATGGCCTCGGCCAGACCGCCCTTGACCTTCTGCGGATTGGTGCGCCGGGCGATTTCTTCCTTATAGGGATTCATGCCTTCGGCGCGGCCTTCGTAGATGGCCCCGCGCGTGTCGCACATGATGACGTTTTTGAGACCCATGGCCATGAGCAGCTTGATGATGGCAATACCGGCCGCACCCGCGCCGCTGGTGACCACAGTAACGTCTTCCAGTTTCTTGTTGACCACTTTGAGAGCATTGATAAGCCCGGCCAGGGTGACCACGGCGGTGCCGTGCTGGTCGTCGTGGAAGATGGGTCCCTTGAAAACGCCGTTTTTCTTGAGGGCGTCCTCAATGATAAAGCATTGCGGGGCCTTGATGTCTTCAAGGTTCACGCCGCCAAAGGTGGGGGCCATCAGTTCCACAAGCTCGACGATTTTTGCCGTGTCCTTGGTGTCAACGCAGATGGGAAAAGCATCCACATCGCCAAAGGTCTTGAACAGCAGACTTTTGCCTTCCATCACCGGCATGGCGGCGGCGGGCCCTATGTCGCCCAGGCCCAACACCGCTGTGCCGTTGGACACCACGCAGACAAAATTGCCGTGGTTGGTGTACACGTCCAGCATTTCAGGATTACGGTTGATTTCCATGCAGGGTTCTGCCACGCCGGGCGAATACGCAAGAGTGAGATCGTCGGCATCACGAACGGGCACCTTAACGCGCACTTCAATCTTGCCCTGAAAATTTTTGTGCATGGCCAGAGCATCTTCACGCAGATTCTTTATACGGGACATGAATTTCTCCTAGCATATTCTGACATTCTATGTAGTTGCGCCAACAGGACCCATTCGTTCCTGTTGGCGCGCAGTGAGAACGGGTTACCTTTAGGAATATGCATTCCCAAAGGGTACGGCACGACCGTTACGGCACGCAACAGCGCGCAGGCTGTACTTATGGAAGCACTGATTAAAGAGCCTCCCGGAAACGCGCTGGTATTTCCTTTGGCAAGGCGCGATCTTTTTTTGAAGCAGGAGTGGACTGTTCCGTCCTCGACTGTTTCAAAAAAGTTAAGCAACGCCGCAAACAAAATACATCAGCGTTTCCTTATGCCTTCACGGCGGGCACCGTTCACGCGGGTGACAGAGCAGTTTCAAGGTAAAAGTGCCCTAGTCCTTGCCGCCGCAATGCGAATGGCCGCAGCCCTGCATTTTTTTACGCAGGAATTCCGGCAGTATGCCGCGCACGGATTCCATACTCACCATACGCCGCATGATGCCCAGCTGGTCGTGCAGGGGCAGTTGCTTGGGGCACACGCTGTCGCAGGCCAGCAGGCCCATGCAGCCGAAAACACCCTGGTCGTCGCCGATGAGGTCGTAATAATCGGCCGGGGTGCGGTTGTCTCTCGGATCGATATAGAAGCGCGCCATACGGTTGATGGCCGTGGCCCCGATGAAGTCTTCACGCATGCGGGCCGTGCCGCAGGCCGCCACGCAGCAGCCGCACTCAATGCACCTGTCCAGTTCGAATATCTGGGTGGCGAGCTCATTGTCCATGCGTTCTTCCTGCGCCGCCGGATCAAAGGCCTTGCTGGTGTGTATCCACGATTCGATCTTCTGGCCCACATTGCGAAACC
>JBFXIU010000236.1:0-5131 GCA_050175615.1 Porticoccaceae bacterium
CTGCAGTTGTGCTGTCCAGCACCCTCGAACCCGGTTGGCAGGTGGTGGAGCGGGATATCAAAGCCCTGTGCAACAATGTCGATGTGCCTGTCTTTATCGGCGGCAGCGGTATTGTGGCCATTGAGAAGGCGTTGGCTGCAGTGGGTGCCGTGACCGTGGGCGCTGTCCTCATCGACGGGGTTGAAACCATTCACAGACAGCTTAACGGCAGGCCTTGATATGAGCGCTTTTATGTCTTTAATGACGGAAATTACCGAAAAAGGTTTGCTGCCGGACAGGATCACCCGCGCTGGTATTCGCAAGTTGCTCAATCAACGCTTGCAGTCCCTTCCCTCGGGAAATGGTGATGAACTTGTCGCCTATCAGCACCAGCTTATCGATGCCATGGCCGGTTCGCCCATTGCCCTGTGCACCCGAGAAGCCAATGAACAGCACTATGAGCTGCCTCCAACCTACTTCGATCTTGTTCTTGGCGAGCACAAAAAATACAGCAGTTGTTACTGGGCGGATAACTGTGACAGCCTGGCAAATGCTGAGGCGGATGCCCTGCGCATCACTTGCGAAAGAGCGGGGTTGGAAGACGGCCAGACCATTCTCGAACTGGGTTGTGGCTGGGGTTCCCTAAGCCTGTGGATGGCGGCACAGTATCCCAAATCCACGATTGTGTCGGTGTCCAACTCCACGTCCCAGAAAAGCTGGATAGACGCTCAGGCTTCGGCGCGGGGATTAGGCAACCTCAGCGTGATGACGGCGGACATGAACAGTTTTGATTGCCACGGCGGTTTTGATCGGATTGTTTCCGTGGAAATGTTTGAGCATATGCGCAATTGGCAAGCGCTGTTTGCCAAAGTGGCTTCCTGGCTTGGCGCTGACGGCAGATTTTTTATGCATGTTTTTTGTCACCGCCGCGCCCCCTATTTTTTTGAACAGGACGGCGACAACGACTGGATGAGCCGTTACTTTTTCAGCGGCGGTTTAATGCCATCCTACGACTTGCCATTGTCTTTTCAGACTAAGCTGGCGCTGGAAAATCGCTGGCGCTGGAATGGCAATCACTATGGCGACACCCTCAAGGCCTGGCTTGATCGCCACGATCAGTACAGGGAAGAAATACTCAGCATTTTTGCCGATGTTTATGGCGACGAGGCGCAGCGCTGGTATGTGCGCTGGCGGCTGTTTTACCTGGCCTGTGAAGAGCTGTTCCGCTACAACGGCGGCGAAGAGTGGTTTGTCGGCCACTATCTGTTCAGCAAAGGTGGCGACGGTCATGGCTAAACTGTGGAATTTTGTTCAGTTCCAGATTTGCTGGTTCGCTCTGGTGCTATCGGCGGCAAACGCCGCGCCCTGGATGGGGATTGCCATTACTGGAGCGTTGTTGATATCTCATCTATTGTGGTTCGCGAAGCACCGGGAATGGCTGCTGTTGACTGTTGTGGGGCTGCTGGGCTGGTTGTGGGAGTCGCTGCTTCAGGTTGGTGGCTTGATGATTTATAGCAGTGAACAAAACGGCATGCCGTTGGCACCTCTGTGGATTGCCATGCTGTGGCTCAACTTTGCCGCCACCCTCAACCACTCCATGGCCTGGCTCAAAGGCCAATGGTTTTATTCCCTGTTGCTTGGCGCCACGGGAGCCCCCCTGGCTTTTTGGGCTGGAGTGAAACTTGGCGCTGCAAGTTTTGGTGACGAATTGGTTGCCCTGGTTGTTATTTCCCTGGGGTGGGCGGTGATACTGCCCTTGATTGCCCATTGGGCGGTGATCATCAATGACGACAGCAAACCCCTGACAGGTTTTGTGCGAGGCTACATTGACAGTCGGAGTCACAGCCGTGATTGAACCTCTGCTCGCCAATCTCGCGCTGGTTTTGCCTCTTTGGCTGCTCAGCCTGTGTCGCCGGGATGTCAGTATTATTGATCTGGTCTGGCCATTGATGTTTGTACTCTCTGCCTGGATCTGGTTCGTTTCACTCGACAGGACTGCTATTGGTTGGCCGCACTGGGTCGTGCTGGCTCTGGTGATGTTCTGGGGATTGCGCCTTCATATTTACCTGGCCAAGCGCAACCTGGGGCAGGGGGAAGACCGGCGCTATCAGCAAATTCGCGCTAACAATTCTCCCGGATTCTGGTGGAAAAGTTTATTTATTGTCTTTCTGCTTCAAGCGCTATTGGCCTGGATGGTGGCCTTTGTTATTTACGGCGCTTTTAAGGCACAGCATTCAGTATTTTTTGTGGTTATAGGCTTGGCGTTGGCGGTTTTTGGTTTGCTTTTTGAAACGATCGCAGACTGGCAATTGGCGGTATTTAAAAAGCGCGCCGAAAACAGCCGCCAGGTGTTGGATCAGGGGCTGTGGAGACTGACCCGGCACCCCAATTATTTCGGTGAATGCTGTTTTTGGTGGGGGCTCTATCTCGTGGCGCTGCCGTCAATGTGGTGGGTTATATTTTCACCGCTGTTAATCACCATTTTATTACTGCGGGTATCTGGTGTTTCTCTGCTCGAAAAGGATATCGTCGAACGTCGCCCCGGTTACAGGGAATACGTTGCCACCACACCGGCATTTTTTCCTGATCTTGGCAAACTCTTGCGAGGTGACAAATGATGACTGTCCTCAGAATTTTGATTGTTGCACTGGCTTTGTTTGTGTCCACTGTGGCAATGGCAAAACCCGCCTATATTTTCGATGTCTTTTTGGATGACAACAAAATAGGCAGCCATGTTTTCAGTTTCTCTTTCAACGAGTCCGGTTACCTGATGCAAAGTAGCGCCAGTTACAGGGTGAAATTACTTTTTATCGAATTCTACCGCTACAGCCACAGTTCCGAGGAAACATGGCGCAACGGCTGCCTTGAGGAGATTGCCTCGGCCACAGACGATAACGGTGAAAACTATCGCGTCAAAGGGCGCAGTGATGAAGATGCAATGGTGCTGGTGATCAATGACGAGCCTGTACGCCATGAAGTGGAGTGTCCGCGAACCTTCGTTTACTGGGAGCCGGAATTGCTCGCTACAGAGGCGCTTCTCAACAGTCAAACCGGTGAATTCGAAACTGTTACTCTGGTTGATGAAGGCGCCAAGCCTTTGCCCTGGAGCGATGCCGAGGTTGCGCAAAGCTATCGCCTTGAAACCAAAGAGATGTCCATTCAGCTCTGGTATGGAGAAAACAACCATTGGCTCGGTTTGCTTTCAGAGTTGGACAATGGCCGCACCCTTAGCTATCGCCCGGTTATCAGCACCCTGGAAAGCAACGCTTTTGACGGCGCTGGCACAGAGGAAACATCGCCATGAAAATTGCCATTATAGGCTCGGGTATTGCCGGCAATACGCTGGTGTGGCAACTCCAGCACCGTCATGACCTGACAATTTTTGAAGCGAGAAACCATCTCGGCGGCCATACCCATACCCATGAGCTGGAGGTTGAGGGCAGGGCGGTCAATGTGGACTCGGGTTTTATTGTCTTCAATGAAAAAACCTATCCCAATTTTATCGACATGCTGGCCAAACTGGGTGTCGAAAAACAAAAAACCGAGATGAGTTTCAGCGTCCACTGCGAAGCCACCGGTTTTGAATATGCGGGCAGTAATCTCAATAGCCTGTTTGCCCAGCGCAGCAATCTGTTTAAGCCCGGTTTTTACAGGCTGATTCAGGACATTCTCCGCTTTAATCGCCAGGCGCCGCAGCTGCTCAGCCATTACCGCGACAGCATTACCCTGGGAGAGTATTTGCGCGACGAAAAGTACAGCGACATTTTTTGCCGCTACTACATTCTGCCCATGGGCGCTGCTATCTGGTCTCAGGATGTGGACGCCATGCTGGATTTTCCCGCCTGCTTTTTTATTCGCTTTTTTCTCAACCACGGTTTGCTCAGCATCAATGACCGCCCCCAGTGGTATGTGGTCAAAGGTGGCTCCAAAACCTATGTCGAAAAGATTTACCGGGATTTTCGCGGCCAGATTTATCTCAATACCCCGGTGACTGCAGTGCGCCGCCATCAACAGGGTGTCGATGTGGTCAGCCGCCGTGGCTGTGAGCGCTTTGACGCCCTGTTTTTTGCCTGCCATTCGAATCAGGCGCTGGCATTGCTGGATAATGCCAGTGCTGCTGAAAACGCAGTATTGGCGGCGCTGCCGTACCGCAAAAACAGCGCTTTGCTCCATTTTGGCAATGTCTATCTGCCCAAGCGAAAGCTGGCGAGAAGCAGCTGGAATTATCGTATTCCATCCGGGACTTCGGCGGCTACGGTTACCTACGATATGAATCGTCTGCAGTCCCTGCCGGTGTCACGAGACATCTGTGTTACCCTGAATGCCACAGACGCGCGAGTGACTGATGAAAATATCGTCGCCGAAATGACCTACGAGCACCCGGTGTTTTCTCTTGAGGGCGTTGCCGCCCAGGGTCGCCACAGCGACATCAACGGCGCCGGGCGCACTTTTTATTGCGGGGCTTACTGGGGCAACGGTTTTCACGAAGATGGCGTCGTCAGCGCTCTCAAAGCCATTGAAGACTTCAACCTGTGGGAAAGACGGCATGAAAACCTGCCTGTATACAGGACGGGTTAATCACAGCCGTCTGCGCCCCAGAGTCCACAGATTCCACTATTGGATCTGTCAACTGCTGGTGGATCTCGAGCAGCTCGAAAAGGGCAGTGCCGCTGTGTTTCCCGCCCGAGGTTGGCGTTGGTTGCTGAAACTGCGCCACCGGGATCATCTGCGCGCCACTGGTGACAGTGCGCACTCTTTGCGCGAACGCTTGAATCAGCTGGTGAGTCGATCGCTGGGCGTTGTTCCCGAGGGCAAGGTGATGCTACTGACCGGCTTTGGCCTGCTGTGGCACCGTTTTAACCCGGCGAGTTTCTATTACTGTTTTGATGCTCGAAACCAGTTGCAGTGCATTGTCGCTGAAGTGACCAACACGCCCTGGAAGGAGCAATCCTATTATGTGCTCGATGCCCGTTCCCAGCGGGGTGAAGAATCCCTGGTGTTTCGCTGCGACAAACATTTTCATGTGTCGCCTTTTATGCCCATGGACACCAGCTATCACTGGTACCTGAATATCCCCGGCGAGCGCCTGCATATCAACATCGGCGTGCAGCATCAGGATCAACCCCTGTTCAATGCTGCTATGGATTTAAGT
>JBFXIU010000237.1:0-5118 GCA_050175615.1 Porticoccaceae bacterium
CACAGCAATGCGACCATCGAGACTTGGGCGCAACAGAAGATCTTCCGGCGGATAACCGGTAAGAACCAACTCGGGGAAAAGCACAACTTGAGCGCCATTTTCCCGGGCGGCGCCAAGGGTTTCGATCACCTTCTCCGTGTTGCCGGGAATATCGCCGACCAAAGGGTTGAGCTGAGCCAGGGCAATCTTGATTTCTGTCATTTGAGGGCGAGTAACTTATCAAAGGGGCGCCTATTTTCGGCTAAAATCCGGGCAATAGCAAAATAACTGAGGCACTCATTTCAGCACATGACCGACGCCAACACAGCCACCAATAAAGAACGATTTTCGACAGGATTGCTGCGCATCTACCTGTACTACCGGTTTTTGCTCGCCCTGCTGTTAGTGGTTGCCATAGGGGCAAATGCTGTGCCCGAGATTTTCGGCGGCTTGGTGCCCAGCCTGTTTCAGAGCACCGCCATCAGCTACCTGGTCATTGCCGTTATTACCCTGGGATTCTATCAGCTCCAAAAGCACTCCCTTAAACAATCCCAGCTACTGGCAACACTGATCGCTGATATTGCCATACAGACACTGCTGATGTATTCCAGTGGCGGATTGGGCAGCGGTTTTGGCTACCTGATGCTGGTCACTGTCGCCGCCGGCTCGATTTTTTTCTCCGGGCAACTCGCTGTGTTGATACCGGCCATTGCCAGTATCTGTATCATCGTTGAAAGCATATTGTCTGCAGCCCTGTTTGACCGTCCGCAAGCCAATATATTGCCCGCTGGCGTTCTTGGTCTCCTGCTGTTTTTCACCTCCCTGTTGTTCTCCAGGCTCAGCAAAGCCTTGGTGGTCGCCCAGGAAATCGCCGCGTCGGAATCCGAACTATCAGCGGAGCTTGAAGAGCTAAACCACCTTATTATTAATCGCATGCGCACGGGCATCGTTGTCATCGACGACAGCGGGCTTATCCACCAGATCAACAATGCCGCACAGGAGCTACTGGGCGACAGCCATATCTTTCGTATTGGCAACAGTATCAGCGGCGAATCCGGCCTGCTCAAAAGACTGATACACTGGAAACAAAACCCTGCTCAAAAAACCCTGCCCTTTATTTCTCAGCGGGGTAACACAGAACTCCAGGCCAGCTTTGCCCGCCTCGAACAAAGCGACAACCCGAGAACCATTATTTTTCTCGAAGACTTCCGCGCTGCCGCCCATGAAGCACAGCAATTAAAACTTGCATCCCTGGGAAGATTGACCGCCAGTATCGCCCATGAGGTGAGGAACCCACTCGGCGCTATTAGCCACGCATCAGAACTTCTCGCCGAAATACGCGAAACCGACAAGGTCTCCACAAGGCTCACGGAAATTATCGAAACCCAGGTAAAGCGGGTAAACCATATTGTCGAAAGCGTCCTCCAACTTTCCCGGCAGCACAACCACCAACCCCAGCGAATAAAAATTCACCCCTGGCTGGAACATTATCTCAACACTTATTTACAAGGACATCGCGAGAAACCAAAAATAGCGGTTAAGATACTTGAGGACTCGATCGACGCAGTCACCTTTGATCCTGTTCATTTGCAGCAAATACTCAATAACTTACTGGACAATGGGCTGAGATATAGCGCAGAAGCTACCGGCTTAGCTGAGGCGGAAATTATTGTCAGCAGGCACCCCGACAAGGATATCGTGTATCTCGATGTCTGCGACGCAGGAGTCGGGGTTCCTGCTGATGACCGCAGCAAGCTTTTCGAGCCTTTTTTTACAACATCCTCCGGCGGCTCCGGATTGGGGCTCTATATTTGCCGAGAACTTTGCGCAATGAACTTTGCCACCATCCAATACCAGCCTCCACGGGGAAAAAGCAAAGGTTTTTTTCGTATAACATTCATCCATCCCAACAAAATTCTCAACATTAACGAGGCCAGTCATGAATCCCGGTAAAGCATTAATCGTCGACGACGAACCCGACATTCGCGAACTCCTCACCCTCACATTGGAAGGCCTTGGCCTCAGTGTTTCCCAGGCGGGCAACACCAGGGAGGCTCTGGAAATGATCGCCCACAACAGTTTTAACTTTTGTCTCACAGACATGCGCCTTCCCGATGGCGATGGCTTTGATATTGTCGATGCCATACAGCTTCAATGCCCGCAAATGCCGGTGGCGGTAATTACCGCACACGGCAACACCGATCTCGCCGTCGAAGCCTTGAAAAAAGGCGCTTTTGATTTTGTTTCAAAGCCAATGGAGCTGAAACGACTGCGAAATCTCGTGGAAACCGCCCTGGCGATGGGCAACGAACGCCCCTCGAATACAAAAAAAGATGCCGGCCTGATGGGCGATTGTACCGCCATGAACCGACTTCGCCAGCAGATTGCCAAGGTAGCCCGAAGCCAGGCGCCTGTTTTCATCAGTGGTGAATCCGGTTCAGGAAAAGAACTAACTGCCAGAGCCATTCACTACCAAAGCCCCAGAAGCAATGGCTCTTTTATTGCTGTGAACTGTGGCGCCATACCCAGCGAGCTAATGGAAAGCGAGTTCTTTGGCCATAAAAAAGGCAGCTTCACCGGTGCGATTCAGGACAAGCAAGGGCTTTTTCATGCTGCCGATGGCGGCACTCTGTTTCTCGACGAAGTGGCCGACTTGCCACTGGCGATGCAGGTAAAACTGTTGCGCGCCATTCAGGAAAAATCGGTGCGCCCCATTGGCAGCCAGGAAGAAAAAGCTGTCGACGTGCGCATTCTCAGCGCCACTCACAAAAACCTTGCCGACGAGGTCAGAAATGGCCGTTTCCGTGAAGATTTATTTTACCGGATCAACGTTATCGAGATTGCTGTTCCTCCGCTTCGTGATCGCAGCGAGGATATACCCGCGCTGGCAGAAACCTTCCTGCAACGCTTTGCCAGTGAGGCTCAGTGCGCCGCGCCCACGCTTACCAAAGCAGCACTTAAGGCACTTGCAGACTACCCCTTTCCAGGCAACGTCAGAGAACTGGAAAACACCCTGGAAAGGGCATTCACCCTTTGTAGCGGCAATACCATTAACGTGGATGATCTCTATTTGGGTCAAAAAAAAATCGCCGCCGAAAACCCCGCTCACTGTTCAAGTGGGGATCTGGGTCAGAATTTTCACGCCGATGGCAGCCAGTGTATCGATGACTACCTGTCGGCCATTGAAAAGAGAATTATCTCTCAGGCTCTTCACGAAAATCGCTGGAACAAAACCACCACCGCACAAAAGCTCGGCATCTCTTTTCGCCAGCTGCGTTACAAACTGCAAAAACTGGGGATCGAATAATCTCGCCGGTGGCAAAAACATAGCCACCAAAGGAAACTTATTGATTTCAATCATCAAACACCGAGCTGGCGGAATTAACTGTCGATGCCGCTTGATAAGTCACCTGCATCAGCCTAGTCTCTAAACCATTAGAGCAGCAAAAAAATACTTTTACAGACGCCTGCATCAAATCAGCTGGAACCCATCTGCGAATCTGCTGAGCGGGGTTGAGGATGGCGTTGAAAAACACCTGGAACCCGAAGAGCAATGCACATGGCGCAAAACCCTTATATACGCTGGTTTGATCAACTGGGCATGGACGATGTGGCCAGTGTTGGCGGCAAAACGGCATCCCTTGGCGAAATGTACCGCGTGCTGACACCAATGGGCATTGAAATTCCCAATGGCTTTGCCATTACCAGTGCCGCTTACCGAGCCATGCTGGATAAGGCTGGGGCATGGCAGCCATTGCGGGCTTTATTCAACGCCGCCGAACTCGACAATACCTCTCTGGCCGACATTGGCGAAAAGGCGCGCCGAATTGTCTACGGAGCAGGAATCCCCGACGACATCGAAAAGGACATTCTCACCGCCTTTGGACAACTGCAGCGGCAATACGGTGACGAGCTGACTGTGGCCGTGCGCAGTTCCGCCACCGCGGAGGATTTGCCATCCGCCAGTTTTGCCGGCCAGCACGACACCTATCTCAATATTGGCGGTGGCGCCGCGCTGATCGAAGCCTGCCGCCACTGTTTTGCCTCTCTTTTCACCGAACGCGCTATCAGCTACAGAATCCGCAACGGTTTCGATCACTTCAAAGTCGACCTTACCATTGCCGTGATGAAGATGGTAAGGGCTGACCTGGGCGCCAGCGGTGTGATGTTTACCCTGGATACCGACAGCGGCTTTGGCGATGTGGTGTTTATTACCGGCACCTATGGACTGGGGGAAAATATTGTTCAGGGCGCGGTGGATCCCGATGAATTCTATGTTCACAAACCCACCTTTGCCCAAGGAAAACGCTGCGTACTTAGCCGCCATCTCGGCCAAAAGCAATTGACCATGACCTACGGAGGCAACGGAAGCGGAATAGAAAATATCGGCACCCCGGCCAGCGCTCGCGGTAAATTTTGCATCAACGACGAGGAGGCACTCACTCTGGCGGATTACGCCTTGAAAACCGAAGCTCACTACAGCCGACAAAAAGGTGCGCCCTGCCCAATGGATATCGAATGGGCGAAAGACGGCGCCGACGGCAAACTCTACCTCGTCCAGGCGCGCCCTGAAACCGTGTCGTCGCAACAACCCCGCAACGTTCTCGTCCGCTACAAACTCACCGGCCAAGCTTCGCCAATAGCCGCCGGGCGCGCCATCGGCAGCGGTATAGCATCGGGGGTGGTGCGCAAGATCAGCGACGCTTCACAACTGACACATTTTCAAGAGGGTGAGATTCTGGTAGCCGAGAGTACCAGCCCGGATTGGGGGCCGGCCATGCGCCGCGCCGCCGCTATGGTCACCAGCCGCGGCGGGCGAACCTGCCACGCAGCCATTGTTGCTCGGGAATTTGGCATTCCCGCCGTGGTGGGAATTGGCGAGGATATCAACAGGCTGAAGGATGGCCAGAGTATCACCCTGTCTTGCGCGGAAGGGGAAATGGGCAAAATCTACGACGGCGACATCCCTTTCAAAATCATCACCACAGAACTGGAAACCCTGGCCAAACCGCGCACCGGAATGATGATCAACCTGGGCAGCCCTGATCAGGCCTTTCGTCTCAGCGCCCTCCCCTGCGACGGCGTCGGCCTGGCCAGGATGGAGTTTATTATCAGTGAATACATCAAAGCCCACCCTAT
>JBFXIU010000238.1:0-5074 GCA_050175615.1 Porticoccaceae bacterium
CGCAAACATTACAGTATGCTATGTATCAAAGCGGCAAAATCTTCTGTCATACAGGCCAGGCCTTACCACTTGGATTGACTGAGCAGGCTTGCATTTCCTCCCGCTGCTGCCGTATTGATGCTGATGCTTTTTTCCTGGCACAAACGCGCCAGAAAGTGTGGTCCTCCCGCTTTCGGGCCAGTACCGGAAAGTCCCGCTCCACCAAAGGGTTGCACGCCGACCACGGCACCCGTCATGCCACGATTTACGTAGATATTTCCGATGCGGGCGAGGCGGCTGATGCCTTCTGCGCGACGGTCAATTCGCGTCTGGATGCCCAAGGTCAGACCATAGCCAAAGGTATTGATCTGTTCTACGACGTCCTCCCAGGAACCCGACCAACGCACCACCTGCAGGATTGGTCCAAAGATTTCTTCCGCCAGGATCTGGTCTGGAGTTACGATATAGAGGCTGGGTGCGATAAAATGCAGTACTCGCCCCAGACTATCCCGCATGATGGCGGCGCTACCATTGCCGGTGATGTTTGCCGAAGAGGGCCAGGGACTACGCGCCAGTAACTTTCCCCTCTGTAATTCCAATCTTTGGATTTGCGCAAGGATTCGTTTTTGGGCAGTGACGTCGATGACGGGACCCACATCGCTGGCAAAATCCTCGGGTGGGCCAATCTGTAAGAGTGCCATTGCGCCGGCAAGCATCTGTACGAGCCCATCGGCGATATCATCTTGCACAAAAAGCAGACGCAGGGCAGAACAACGCTGTCCGGCACTGCGAAAGGCGCTCAGCAGCACATGATCCACTACCTGTTCTGGGAGAGCAGTGGAGTCAACGATCATAGCGTTGAGACCGCCGGTTTCAGCAACCAAGGGTACGATCGGACTTTCGCTTGCGGCCAGACTTCTCTGAATCTGCTTTGCCACGCCGGTAGAGCCGGTAAAAAGCACGCCAGCTACTCCTGTAGCGCGTACCAATTCGGCGCCAAGGCTGCGCCCCGGGCCGTGAAACAAATCGACCACACCTGTGGGGACACCGGCGCGTTGGAGCAAGGCTACAAACGCCTCCGCAATTGCCGGCGTCTGTTCAGCGGGTTTGACCGCCACGCTGTTACCGCAAACGATGGCAGCAAGCAGCTGTCCGGCGAAGATGGCGAGAGGAAAGTTCCAGGGGCTGATGCATACCATGCTGCCACGACCTTCCATGCGCAGACCATTGGACTCGCCAGTGGGTCCCGGCAGACGACGATCAGCCAATTGCTCTTGCGCCAATAGACCGTAATAGCGGCAATAGTCGATGGTCTCGCGCACCTCGGCGATGGCATCGACCCAGCTTTTGTGCCCTTCCCAGACTACCAGAGCGGTGAAGGAATCACGCTGTGCCTCCAGCAAATCCGCGGCGCGCAGCAGGCAGGCGCAACGCTCCGCGAGGGGCAAGGAATTCCATCGTTGCTGCGCCTCTTGCAGTTTGCGCATACGCTCGGGAATGGTATCGCATGGGTCTTCCTTGCGCGTTTTTTGCGGTGGCAGCTCGTGCCGCCAGGCCTGCATCAGGGCAGAGCGCTGACTTTCTTCTGATACGTCTACCCCTATGGGATTGGGACGCTGCGCGCCGGCGATCTCACCATATATTTCCGCGGGTAAGGGTAGGGGCGAGTCGCTGTCCCCCAAAAAGGGGTTGGCGAGAAGCGCTGAAAGAGGAACGCGCTTTTGCGCCAATTGGTGCACGAAAGAACTGTTGGCACCGTTTTCCAAAAGCCGCCGGACCAGATAGGCAAGCAGATCGCGATGTATGCCCACTGGCGCATAGACCCGCACGGGAAGAGACTCTGATGCCAGTACTTCTGCATAGATGGCATCTCCCATTCCATGTAACTTCTGCAGCTCAAAAACGCCTTGTGGCAATCCTTCCGCCATGAGAAGAATCGCGGCAATTGTCGTCGCATTGTGCGTGGCAAACTGTGCGAAAATATGTCCTTCAGAAGCCGCCGCCAACATTTTTCGCGCGCAAGCGAGGTAGGATAAGTCCGTATGACGTTTGCGGGTGTATACGGGATATCCTGTCAAGCCTAGTTCTTGGGCGCGTTTGATTTCGCTATCCCAATAGGCCCCCTTTACCAAGCGCAACATCAGTGGACGCTGAAATTGTTGTGCCAGAGAAATTGCTGCGTCGACGGTATCCAAAGCACGTGTCTGATAGGCTTGGATTGCAATACCCAATCCAGTCCAATCCGCGCAGTCGGCATCATCCGCAATTGCTCCAAGGAGTGTCTCCAGGATCTGCAGGGTCAGCTCTAAGCGCTCGCATTCCTCCGCATCGATGGTTAAACCTACCCGCGCCCCCGCAGCCATTTTTGCCAACTGCACCAACTTGGGGAGTAAGCGCGGGAGAAGAATCTCCAACTGCACTGCTTCGAGGCGTGGCTCGAGGGCGGAGAGCTTGATAGAGAGACCATCCCGTTCTATCGGCCCTCCTTTGTGCTCTTGCAGCCGCAACTGGCCCAGGACATTTTGGTAGGCTTGGTAGTATCGTTCAGCGTCCTCCTGACAGCGCGCACCCTCCCCCAGCATATCAAAAGAAAATCGCCAGTTATCAGACAAGCGACGCTGATTTGCAGCTCGTTTCTGTGCCTGTTCAATGGTTTCTCCCAAAATGAACTGATGGCCGATAAAACGCACTGCCTGGGTAGCGGCATGCAGGATGCTGCGGGCGCGCAGCGTCTGCTTTGGCGAGGAGCCCTGCGTGGGGTCCGGAAGCCACTGGGCTGCCATGCGCAACATCGGTGTAATGAGGGAGCGAGTGTTGTCTTGGCGCCCATCTTGCTCGGAGAATCCGCGCCGTAGCTGATCTGCGGCAAGAACGCCTGCAGTGGCGCGGTCTGGGACGCGCAGCAAGGCCTCGGACAGTCGCATGAGAGCAGTTCCGCTCGCGCTATCCAGTGGATATTCTGCCAACAGGGCTTCCATACCCAAGAAATTGTGGCGTTGCGACTCGCGTGCGCCCTGGATCCAAGGTGCAGAGCGTTCTACGACGGCATCCCAGGAGAGATCTTCGAGATAGCGCTGCGCGGCCGTGACGCAGTCTTGTTCTGGGCGCACTGCCAAGGGCAAAGAGATCTTGCGCGCGACGCTCTGGCAATTGAGATCTTCATTTGGCGCAATTCTATCATTCGAGCGGTCAAGCATTGGCATTCCTTATGAATCACTGCAGCGGTATACAATTCGTCCAGCAAATATTGTACCTGGACGTCCGAAGGGAAAATGAGGATCCTCCAGTAGTGATAGTCCCATCACACGATAAATATCTCATGTTATTCGGATGATCACAAAATCCAAATACATTAATTAAAGTATAGTAGCTATCCTGATTTCAATTTGCAAAATAAGAAAAACTTCGTGAAAGCATTTTCGAGATTTGACACACATTTATTTTTATGGTAAGGTAAAATTAGATTATCATCAAAAAAGGGAGAATCACTTTGAAAGATCAACCACTGCGGGATGATAAGAGGGGTTTACGGCGGGAAGGAAAATTGCAGGGTCTAATCCTTGCCTGCGTTGGTGCTTCAATTGGTTCTGGCTGGCTATTCGGTCCGCTATATACGGCCAAAATGGCTGGTCCTTATGCGATAGGTTCGTGGGTGATCGGCATGGTCGCCATTCTTTTGCTTGCTGTGGTTTTCGCCGAACTTGCACCGCTAATTCCCAAAGCCGGCGCGGTAGTTCATCTGGCGAATATTGGCAACGGTCCGATCGTCGGTAACATGTGGACCTGGATTTTGTTTTTGTCATACGCGACGATTGCTCCTATCGAAGTGACGGCGTTGCTTACCTACGGAAATAATTATTTTCCTCATTTTTTGCAGCCCAATAGTAGCTTGCTGAGCAGTCAAGGATATTTCTACGCACTGCTCGCTTTGGCGTTTTTCGTGGCACTGAACTTTCTTTCAGTACGCTGGATTTTTCGGATCAACAACGGTGCCACCTGGTGGAAGATAGCGATTCCAGCGCTCACAGGAATTGCTTTTATTGTTCTCGGCTGGCATTCGGGCAATTTTCACAGCGCTGCGGGAAATTCTGCTAGCAATATTCAAGGAATGTTTGTTGCCGTGGCAACCGGTGGCGTCATTTTCTCTTTGTTGGGCTTTCGCCACGCCATCGATCTGGCGGGTGAAAGTGAAAACCCCAAACGTGATCTGCCGTTGGCGACCATTCTTTCGGTGCTGATCGCAGGTGGCATCTATATCCTTGTACAAGTGGCATTCATTGCTGCGGTGCGACCAGAAGATCTGGCCAATGGTGGCTGGGAGCATTTGCACTTTCCCGGCATCAATGGGCCATTTGCGGCGCTGGCCGCCAGCATTGGAATTTCCTGGCTCGCTGTCCTTCTGTACGTGGACGCCTTTGTCTCTCCAGCCGGGACAGCATTGATTTACACCGCCACTTCCGCCCGTGTCACCCTGGCAACGGCAGAAAGTGGAGCGTTCCCTAGGATTCTTGGCAAGATCAACGGGCATGGCGTGCCCTGGACCAGTCTGATTTTGCTCTACATTGTCGGGGCCATTTTCTTCCTACCTTTTCCGTCCTGGCAGAAAATGGTTGGTTATATCGCTTCCATGACGGTATTGTCGTATGTCATCGGTCCCATTGCGTTGATGCAGCTACGCAAGGCGATGCCAAACCTCGAGCGGCCCTTCACCCTTCCTGGAGCAAAAGTAATCGCACCGATCTCTTTTGTTGTGGGGACCTGGATCGTCTACTGGTCCGGATTGCATACCCTCAATTTTATTTTTGGAACACTATTTGTACTGCTTGCGCTCTATGCTATCTGGGGTGTTTTCCGCAAAGAACCTCTGCGCGAAATGGGTTGGCAATACATGTGGTGGATTATTCCTTATTTCCTTGGTATATGGGGAGTATCTTGGATTAGCCCTAAATCGCTGGGCGGGATTGGTATCATCGGGTTCTACGAGGGAATGGCCATCATCGCCGCATTCAGCCTTGCGATTTTTTACTGGGCAGTGCATAGTGCTGTCTCTGATCACGAGATTCGGGTCTACATGCGAAATCTGGGTAAGCGCGGG
>JBFXIU010000239.1:0-5060 GCA_050175615.1 Porticoccaceae bacterium
CGTATTCCCAATCTGCTGGTTAATGGCTCTTCGGGCATTGCCGTGGGCATGGCCACAAATATTCCACCGCACAACCTCACCGAAGTCATCAACGGCGCTCTGGCACTCATTGACAATCCAGATCTGGATATCGAAGAGCTGATGGAATACATTCCGGGTCCGGATTTCCCCACAGGCGCCATTATCAACGGTCGCGCTGGTATTGTTCAGGCCTACCGTACAGGCCGTGGCCGTATTTATGTGCGCGCCAAGGCTGAAGTGGAGCGGGACGAAAAAACCGGCCGCGAGACCATCATTGTTCACGAAATTCCCTATCAGCTGAACAAGGCTCGCCTGATCGAGCGCATCGCCGAGCTGGTTAAAGAAAAGAAACTGGAAGGTATTTCCGAGCTTCGCGATGAATCAGACAAAGACGGCCTTCGCGTCGTCATAGAACTGAAACGGGGCGAAGTCGGTGATGTGGTGCTCAACAATCTCTACGCCCAGACCCAATTGCAGAGTGTGTTCGGTATCAACATTGTCGCCCTGGTCGATGATCAGCCGCGCACCCTCAATCTCAAGGAGCTTCTGGAAGCCTTCATTCGCCACCGCCGCGAGGTGGTCACCCGCAGAACTGTGTTTCTGCTGCGCAAAGCGCGGGAAAGAGGCCATCTGCTGGAAGGATTGGCTGTCGCTATTTCCAATATCGACACCGTCATCGAGATGATTAAAACCTCGGCAACCCCCGCCGATGCCCGTGAGCGCCTGCTCGCCGCCACCTGGGCGCCGGGCGCAGTGCTCCAGTTTCTGGAGAAAACCGGCAGCGACGCCTGCAAGCCGGAAGAACTGGGCGCAGGTTTCGGTCTTGTCGACAATGGCTATCATTTGTCACCCGCCCAGGCGCAGGCCATTCTCGATCTTCGTCTCCATCGCCTCACCGGCATGGAACACGAAAAACTGATGGCGGAATACCAGGAAAAAATCAGCGAAATCGCCGCTTATTTACATATTCTTTCCAATCCGGATCGTTTGATGGAAGTGATTCGTGAGGAGTTGGAGGAAGTGCGCGCCGAGTTTGGCGATGCCAGACGCACAGAAATTATTGAAAGCCAGCACGATCTGACTGTGGAAGACCTCATTCCCGAAGAGGACAGGGTCGTCACCATTTCCCATGGCGGTTATGCCAAGGCGCAACCTCTCGATGCCTATCAGGCGCAACGCCGCGGCGGCACCGGAAAATCGGCGACGGCGGTCAAAGACGAGGATTTTGTCGAGCATCTGTTGATTGCCGGCACCCATGACACGCTGCTCTGCTTCACCAATGCCGGAAAGGTATTTTGGCTCAAGGTCTACCAAATTCCTGTGGCAGGCAGAAACTCCCGCGGTCGCCCCATGGTCAACCTATTGCCGCTGGAGGCGGAGGAGCGGGTGACCTCTATCCTGCCAATAAAGGAATATGCAGAAGACCATTTTATTTTTATGGCTACTGCCTTTGGTACGGTAAAGAAAACCTCTTTGGAGTCATTTTCACGCCCGCGCAGTACAGGTCTGAGGGCGGTGGAGCTCGATGAGGGCGACCATCTGGTGGGCACCGCCATCACCGATGGCAGCAAAGATGTGATTCTTGTCGCCAGTAGTGGCAAGGCGGCACGCTTTGATGAAAACGATGTTCGCCCCATGGGCAGAACCGCACGGGGTGTGCGCGGCATTCGCATGGGCGAGGGGCAGGAGGTTATTGCCCTGATTATTCCCGAAGCCGAGCATCAGATTCTCACCGTAAGCAGCAATGGCTATGGCAAGCGCACTGAAACCACCGAGTTCCCCCGCAAGGGTCGCGGCAACCAGGGCGTGATCGCAATGCAAACCAGCGAGCGCAACGGGCAGCTGGTGGGGGCCTTACAGGTGTCAGATTCCGATGAGATCATGCTGATTTCCGACCAGGGAACATTGGTTCGCACCAGGGTTGCCGAGGTTTCCATTCTTGGCCGTATCACCCAGGGGGTCAGACTCATTCGAGTTCGCGGTGATGAAAAGCTGGTGGGTCTGGCGCGGATTGAAGAAACGGACGATGGCAGTGATGCCGCAGGTGAATAATAGCGATGACGACTCTTTCTCTTCAGGATTTGCGCAACAAGATTGACCAGATTGATGACCAACTGCTCGCTCTGATCAGTGAACGAGCCAGCTGTGCCCAACAGGTTGCAGAAGTCAAAATCAGCTCTGGTTCCACCGATTTCTACCGGCCGGAACGGGAAGCCCAGGTGTTGCGCAAGGTCATGGAAAATAACCCTGGGCCCTTGGACAACGAAGAAGTTGCTCGACTGTTCAGGGAAATCATGTCCGCCTGTCTGGCGCTGGAAAAGCCTGTCAGCGTCGCCTTTCTCGGCCCCGAGGGCACTTTTACCCAGGAGGCCGTCGTCAAGCACTTTGGCCACTCTGCCCAATGCATGCCCATGTTTGCCATTGATGAAGTTTTTCGCGAGGTGGAAGCGGGGGCTGTGAACTATGGCGTGGTGCCGGTGGAAAATTCCACGGAAGGGGTTGTCAACCACACCCTGGACAGTTTTATCGACTCGTCCCTGAAAATCTGCGGCGAAGTGGAACTTAGAATCCATCAAAATTTTCTCGTTGGACCCAATACGGATCCGGCCAAGATTACCCGGGTTTATTCCCACCCCCAGTCGTTGGCGCAGTGCCGTAAATGGCTTGACGCCCACTACCCCAAAATTGACCGCATTCCAGTATCCAGTAATGCCGAGGCGGCAAAAATGGTGCGCGGCGAATGGAACTCCGCGGCCATCGCTGGCGATATGGCGGTTAGCCTCTATGGGCTGACCAAGCTGCGGGAAAAAATTGAAGACCGCCCCGACAATTCCACCCGTTTTCTGGTTATCGGTCGCCAGGAACTCACCGCCAGTGGTGATGACAAAACATCGATCATCGTTGCCATGAAAAACCAGCCGGGTGCCCTGTACACACTGCTGGAACCCTTGCGCACCCACAACATTGATATGACCCGCCTGGAAACTCGCCCTTCCACCATTGGCAAATGGAATTATCTGTTTTTTATCGATTTTAAGGGTCATCAGTCTGACCCCAATATTGTCATCGCCCTTGACATCCTCAGAAACAAAGCCGCAGATCTGAAAATTCTCGGCTCCTATCCGAGAGCAGTGCTCTGAACACTGTTAATGAAAATCGCGGGGCGATACAGGGAGAAAAGTCTGTGCCAATAGGGCGGCTGCTGATTTATGGCCTCGGTCTCATAGGCGGCAGCCTCGCCAGGGCGGCCAGGGAAAGAGGGCTGTGTCGCGAGGTTGTCGGTGTTTCCAGGCGTCAGTGCACCTTGAATGCGGCGCTGAACATGGGTGTGGTAGACAGCGTTTGCCCTTATGCTCCTGATATTCTCCGCACCCTTGGGGCTGGAGATGTGGTTGTAGTCTGTGTTCCCACCCTGACGGTGCGCCAGACCTTGGTCGAGCTGCACCAGTATTTGGATCCTGAGGTCACAATTACGGATGCCGCCAGCGTTAAAGGTGCTGTGGTCGAGGCGGTAAAAGACATCTATGGTTTTATGCCGCCACAATTTGTTCCGGGTCATCCCATAGCCGGGTCTGAAAAAAGCGGTGTCGAAGCCGCCAATGGCGATCTTTATGTGAACCATCGCGTCATCTTGACGCCCGAAGCCGAAACCTCATCACAGCATGTTGAGCTTGTCCGTTATTTGTGGGAAGGAGTGGGGGCTAAGGTTTCCCTGATGCCGGTGGAAGAGCATGACGAGGTGTTGGCAGCCACCAGCCACTTGCCCCATATGCTGGCTTTTTCTCTCGTTGATACCCTCGCAGCCATGAAAGAAAACAGTGAAATTTTCCGCTATGCCGCCGGAGGTTTTCGCGACTTTACCCGCATAGCGAGCAGTGATCCTGTTATGTGGCACGATATTTGTGTTGCCAACAGCAGAGCTATCATCGATGTGTTTGACAAACTGACAGAAAATTTTGCTACCCTGCGCACCGCAATCCTTAACGGCGATAGCGATTACATTATGGGTGTGTTTACTCGAGCGCGAGAAGCGCGCAACCATTTCACGAAAATGCTTGAAAAAAAGACGTTCTTAGAGCCTATGGACAATACCAAACTTATTTTTCGCACCTCTTCAGCCACCGTACCCCTGACAGGTCGAATACGTGTTCCTGGCGATAAATCCATTTCCCACAGATCCATCATGCTGGGATCCATTGCCAAAGGCGTTACCCGTGTGACAGGGTTTTTGGAGGGTGAAGACAGTCTCGCCACACTTCAGGCTTTTCGCGACATGGGCGTGGTCATTGAAGGCCCGCTGAAGGGGGAGGTAACCATTCACGGTGTCGGCATGCATGGCCTGAAGCCACCGCCTGGTCCCATTTATCTGGGCAATTCCGGCACCTCTATGCGCCTTCTTGCCGGCTTACTGGCTGCGCAGTCCTTTGATGTGGTGATGACCGGTGACGACTCTTTATCAAAACGTCCGATGAAGCGGGTATCCGATCCATTGGCGCTGATGGGCGCGCGCATAGATACGGCGGAAGCCGGACGGCCACCCTTGAAAATTCATGGAGGTCATAGGCTAAAAGGGATCAACTATCCATTGCCAATGGCCAGCGCCCAGGTGAAGTCGGCTTTGCTGCTTGCGGGTCTTTACGCGGAAGGGGAAACTGTGGTCACCGAGCCTGCACCCACCAGGGATCACACTGAGCGAATGCTTCAGGGGTTTGGTTACGCCGTCAAAAAAGAAGGTGCAGTTGCTAGGGTTGTCGGTGGTGGCGAACTCCATGCCTGTGATATCGACGTGCCCGCAGATATTTCCTCGGCGGCTTTTTTTATGGTGGCGGCCAGTATTGTGCCAGGTTCTGATATTGTCCTTGAGCACGTTGGTGTCAACCCTACGCGGGTGGGAGTGCTCAATATTCTGCGCCTGATGGGTGCTGATATTTGCCTTCTCGATGAGCGCACCGTGGGTGGCGAACCCGTGGCCGATATTCAGGTGCGTTATGCCAAGCTCAAGGGTATTGTATTTCCCGAAGACCAAGTGCCTCTAGCCA
>JBFXIU010000240.1:0-5028 GCA_050175615.1 Porticoccaceae bacterium
CTAAAGAAACAACGGGCTGCCTACATCCTGACAAAACTCACGGAGTTGTATCCTGAGCCACCGATTCCCCTCCAGCATAAAGATCCTTACACCCTTTTGGTGGCTGTACTGCTGTCCGCCCAATGCACCGATGAAAGGGTCAACAAAGTCACGCCAGCGCTGTTCGCACTCGCCGACAACCCAGGGGATATGGCGAAAGTGCCGGTGGAGGAAGTTCACCGTATCATCAAGCCCTGTGGCCTGGCGCCGCAAAAATCCAAGGCCATCTGCGAGCTGTCCCGCATTCTTGTCGACCGCTATCAGGGGCAGGTGCCAAAGGACATGGCTGCCCTCGAAACCCTTCCCGGCGTCGGCCATAAAACCGCCAGCGTGGTGATGTCCCAGGCTTTCGGGGAGCCCAGTTTCCCTGTAGACACCCATATCCACCGTCTGGCTCAGCGCTGGGGCTTAACAAACGGCAAAAATGTCGTCCAGACAGAAAAAGATCTGAAAATACTTTTCCCGAAGGACAGTTGGAACAAGCTCCACCTTCAGATCATTTATTATGGCCGCGAATTCTGCTCGGCAAGGGGCTGCGACGGCACCGTTTGCGATATCTGCCGCACCTGCTACCCGAATCGCAAAAAAGCCAAGACTACCCGCAAAGCCTGACCCCCGAAAGAGAACTTGATGCGCTTGCGGCAATGGCGGCAATTAACCCCCTATTGCCTGCCATGAGCGATCTTCAGGCTAACAGGACACTTCCCCATCTCGCCGCGCGTAGTACCACCAGGTAATGAACAGGCAACTGATATAAAAAACCACAAAACCCATCAGCGCTGCATCAACACCGCCGGTCATGCCAAAGGAAGTCCCGTAGGCCTTGGGAATAAAAAATCCCCCGTAGGCGGCAATGGCAGAAATAAACCCGAGCACTGCGGCTGCCTCCCGATTACCTTCCACCACTGCCTGCTCGGTGTTGCCCAGAGCACGCTGACGCAACACCATAAACATTACTGGCACCATGCGGAACGTGGAACCGTTCAAAATTCCTGAGGCTACGAACAACACCAGAAACATTCCGAAGAAACCCCAGAAATTTCCGGGGCTGTCTTCTCCAGGCAAAAAGTGCAGCACCCCAAGCACACCGGCAATCATCAGCGCAAATACCCACAGGGTCACCCGGGCACCGCCCAGTTTATCCGCAATCACACCACCAGCAGGCCGCGCCAGCGCTCCCAGTAACGGACCGATAAACGCATATTTGGTGGGGTCAATGTCTTTAAACAGCATGCCCGAAAGCAGGGGAAACCCTGCGGCAAAACCAATAAAACTGCCAAAAGCGCCCAGATATAACCAACACATCAGCCAGGTGTGCTTGCGCCTGAAAATGATTGCCTGATCTTTAAAAGAAGACTTCGCTGAAGCGATATCGTTCATGCCAAACCAGGCGGCGACAGCAGCGACGATGATGAAGGGCACCCAGATCAAAGCGGCGTTCTGAATCCACAGGGTTTTCCCTGCCGCTCCACCCTGCTGAACCACCAGGGGGTCGCCGCCGAAGGAACCCAGTACGCTGGCAGCAATCGCCAATGGCGCAAGCAGCTGCATGGCTGATACGCCCAGGTTCCCCAGCCCGGCATTAAGTCCCATGGCACTACCCTTTTCCGCCTTGGGGAAAAAGAAACTGATGTTGGCCATGCTGGAGGCAAAATTGCCGCCACCCAAACCACACAGGAGGGCTAAAATCAGCATCACTAAATAGGAAGTTTCGGTATTTTGCAGGGCAAAACCCAACCACAGGCACGGCAACAGCAGAGACGCAGTGGACATGGCAGTCCAGCGGCGGCCACCGAAAATCGGCACCATAAAGCTGTAGAAAATTCGCAGCGTCGCCCCGGAAAGTGCCGGCAGTGCCGCCAACCAAAACAGCTGGTTTGAGGTGTAGGGGAAGCCGAGCTGTGGCATTTTTACCACCAGAATCGACCAAATAGTCCAAACGGCAAACGCCAGGAATAAATTCGGAATAGAGATCCAAAGATTGCGCCGGGCGATTTTCTTGCCCTTTTCTTCCCAGAACGTTTTATCTTCCGGGTGCCAGTCGGCGAGCAGAAAGGCATCTGGGGTCGAAAATTCTGGCAGGTCGGTGACTTCCTGGCCGGCAGCCCACTCGCGACGCTCAGCCAAGCGAATCGCATAATGCATCCACACAAGTGCACCGGCGGCGATGACAAACAACAGCATAAAGGTGCTCTGCCAAACACCGATGACATCGTTGAGCATGCCAAAAGTGAGCGGTAAAAAGAAACCGCCCAGACCGCCGATCATACTGACGACGCCGCCAACTACACCGACATGATCCGGGTAGTACACCGGAACATGTTTAAATACCGCGGCCTTGCCCAGTGACATGAAAAAACCGAGCACAAATGTCAGTATCACGAACACCGGGAGCGTGAGCTGGAAACTGAACTCCAGGGTGCGGCTTACACCGAGGACGCGGTACTCGGTGGGAGGGTAACTGAGCAGAAAACAGCAGATGACCGAGGCGATCAATGTCCAGTACATGACCCGGCGTGCGCCATAACGATCCGACATCCAGCCGCCAAGGATGCGGAATAGGGACGCGGGAATGGTGTACAGAGCCGTCAGAATACCGGCCTGTGCAATACCCAGACCGTAAACTTCCATCAGGTAGTGGGGGAGCCACAGAGCCAAGGCCACAAAGGCGCCGAAAACAAAAAAGTAATAAAGGGCAAACCGCCACACGCGCATATCCCAGAGCGGCGCCAACTGCTGTCCCAACGTGGTGATTTTCGTGCGGCGCTTAGCCAAGCCCGGATCAGACTTGGCGAAAACGATAAAGCCCACCCCGACAAGAGCAATGACCCCGGCATAGACCTGGGCGGTCAACTGCCATCCGAGTCCCAGCAATAGAAACGGAGCGCCAAAATTGGTTAGTGCGGAACCCACATTACCCGCGCAAAAAATGCCCAGCGCTGTACCCTGCTTGCCAGCGGGATACCAGGCCGAGGTATAGGACACCCCGACAATGAACGAACCGCCAGCCAGCCCCACGCCCAATGCTGCCAGCAGCAGCAGATAATAGCTTTGCGCCAAGCTCACCAACAGCACCGCTACGCCCGTGACTATCATCAACAGGCCAAATATCCAGCGGCCATCAAAGCGATCGGTGAGCACACCCAAAAACAGGCGGCTGAGGGAGCCGGATAGAATCGGCATAGCCATCAACAAACCAAGTTGAGTATCGGTCAGCCCCAGCTCCTGCTTTATCTGAATGCCCAGGATCGAAAAAATAGTCCAAACAGCAAAGCAGAGGGTAAAGGCGAAGGTGGACAAGAAAAGCGCGCGCCGCTGATCGCGCTGAGTCATGGCGCCAAGATCGTGCATCATGTGTCTCCAGGAATTAACCCGATAGATTAAAGGGATACTGACACCATACTAGAAGGAATTAGTTGCCACGCCTATTGAACCCAAGAGACATTAGTTGCTACCACTCAAGGGGTAGCCGGGGTGCATATTGCGCCAGTTAACAGCATTTTAGTGGGTAATGTGCGAGTTGCCGCGTTCAGATCCGCACTGCCTTAGCAGATCTAAGGCGCAAGGGATGGCCGCGACCAGGGTGCAAAGAGTCGGTCAAAAACCGGCAAGGGGAACTGGTGGCAAATCGAGGCAAAACACACTGCCGAGTGGTTATATCCGTTGAAAATCTTACTCCGAAGGGCTGCTGGTGCACTGTCCGGGCTAGAGATCCCCAGAGCGCAAAAAGGGATGACGAAGCGGTCGAAAGGAGATTCGCAAAGGGATCGGACACCTCTTAACGACGTTGTAACGCCTTTAGCCACAGGGCTTCATGGGTATTTGTTCCGTAGAACAGGGGATCATTGCCGACGGGCACTTGCTGTTTCCCGAGAGCGCCGTGTTTCACCATGGAAGCCGCTGCCGCTTTAAGGCCGTGACTTTCTGGGGGAGACAATACGGTAAACCCTTTCCACCAACCGGGATACACCCTGGCTGGCGAAGGACGGGTTTTGCCCCAGCACATCCTCCTCAAAGAGCAGGTCAATATCGCAGCCCGCGAACAGGCGACGAACCTCCTCATCCCCCAGACTGAAAGGCGGTCCTTCCCGTTCATGGCGTGGATACTCCAGGGTTACCAGCAACATGCGCCAGCCCACCGGGAGCAGTTGCCCCAAATGGCTGACATAGCGCCGGCGCATGGGTTCGGGCAGGGCGATGAGCGCCGCCCGATCATACACCAGACTGATTGCGGGGAGATCTGCGGCAGTCAAGGCGAAATAATCGCCACAGTAGAGGGTGAGTCCCTGCCCCCTGGCGGTGGCAAAGCGATCATCCGCCGACCAGGCCAGGTTCAGGGATTGCTCCACGCCAAGGGCATCGAGGGCTCGCCGCGACAGCTCCACGCCCGTCACCGGGTGACCGGCGTCCCGCAGCCAGATCACGTCGGCGCTCTTGCCGCAGAGAGGGACGAAAACGCCGCTGCCGGGAACGGGTTCCAGGGCTTGCCACCAGCTCGTAAGCAACGGGTTCACGTCGGGGCGATGGAAGCCGGTCTCTCCCCGCCGCCATTTGTCGTGCCAGAAATCTGCGTCCATCGAGGCTGTCCTCCAGGCTGTGATCAATACGGAGAGTCAGTCCCCGGGAGCCAGTTTATAAGTCCAGATCCAACCGCCATCACGGGTGATGATGGTGTCATTTGCCGGATCCAGCTGCAACGTCGAGCCCGCGGCAGCGGGCATGGCGAGCAGGGTTGGCGCCGGAATCTGGAGCTGGATGATGTCCTGACCCTTGGCAGCGGGAATCGCCTCCCGCTTGCCAGCGCACATTACCACGACGTTCGCTGGTGCATACTCACGGGTGGCGGTCATGTGCAGATAACCGCCAAGACCATTTTCCAGTCCCGTCAGGGTAAAATGTTCGTATGGCCCGGTGAGAATCGGGGGATCGCATTTTTTTTCCAGATTCTGAAGATTCTTGACCCCGGACTTGAAATTCTTGAACACAGGT
>JBFXIU010000241.1:0-5028 GCA_050175615.1 Porticoccaceae bacterium
ATCCGATACCACAAACCAATGGCTGGAGAGTTATACAAATGGCTAGCGCAGTCTTAAATACTGTGGTCCTACCACCAGATCCGGAACAGGGCAATCGACGTTTTGCGGCGGCCCTGGTTGCTGGAGTGATATTGGAAGTGGCACTGATCGGTGCGCTCGTCTGGTACGGCGAAACGCATCAGACAAAAGTGGTACCACCGCCCAAGAAGCATGTCATTGCGGTACAGATGGTGACGCTACCTCCGCCTCCGAAGGTTGTCCCGAAGCCGGTAGTGAAACCAACACCGCCCAAGCCCATGCCTCCGAAACCGGTCATTCATCATTCACCGCCACCGCCACCGACACCGCATCCGAAGATGGTCGTGCCACCGAAACCGGTGCCGACGCCACCCGCTCCACCGGTGAAAGTGGCGCCGCCACCTCCCAAGCCGGTTCCGGTACCCAAGCCGGTGACGCCACCACCGCCGCCCGCGCCACCACCAATGTCAGCGGCGGAAAAGGCGGATCTAATGGGACAATACGTCGCGGAGTTGCGTCCAATCATTCAAAACCAGCTGCATGTACCGGCAGAGTTGCGTGCAATGGGACTGTCAGGCACGGCAACGGTAGAATTTGAGGTTTCGCCCAGTGGTCAGGTGCTTTGGGCCAAAGTCATCAAACCGAGCCCGCTGGGGCCTGTGAACCGGGCGGCAGTGGCGGCAGTGAAGAGTGGGAATTTCCCCGCATTTTTGCAGAAGATGCCCAAGCAGAACACGGTGTTCGAGATCCCCATCGAAGTGGGGGCAGGCTCAAGCTCGTAAGGAATTTGGAGGTTACCCATGGCAGACGTTCACTCTCTCTCGCCCACGCTGGATACAGAAAGAACAGCTTCGCCACGCGGGGTGGGCTTGATTTGGTTGGCCGCCACGATGACGGCATCCACGCTGCCATTGGGTGCGCTCATCGTTGCGCTTTTCCCACGCGCCAATTTTTTGTGGGTGCTTTTCCTTGCTTCCTTATTCTTTGTCACGGTCGGAATCATCAGTTTGCCGGGGTTTCGCTGGGGAATTCCGACCATGGCGATATCTTCCAAACTATTCGGAGAAAGGTTCAATCGACTGATTTCTGTCAGCAACTGGTGTTCGCAGGTAGGCTGGCAGGCAGTCGTATTGGTGTTGGTGATATTTGTTTTGCGCAGTGTTCTCGAATATTTGCGAATTGCCCACGGCCCAATGGCATTGGGGTTGGCAATCTTGTTTGCTGTACTCGCTAATTTTGCGGTGCCGGTGATCGGCTACGCGGCTATTGTTCGCGTGCAGAGTCTCGCGTCGCTGGTGATGGGTGTATTTGCGTTTTATATCTTGTGGCGCTTACATGGCTTCGACTTGCTATGGTCCCGCTCCTTTGCAAGCCCTGAAACCTCCTGGCTGCAAACCTTCGCTGCACTGTCGTTAGCGCTGATGGGTGGGGCACTATCCTGGACAATGTTTGCCTCCGATTATTCGCGCTATCTAGGACGGAATAGTGCCCGTACGGCAGTCTTTTTCTGGCCCGCGCTGGGAGGTGCCGTGGGTGGGGCATTGATCTTGTCTCTAGCGATTGTGTTGTCGTTTTCCGGAGGGGTGAATCTCAGCTCTGGTGGCCTGACCCTGGCCGCCAAGGGGATGGACTCACCGGTCCTCTATTTGGCGTTCTGCGGCTTTGCAATCCTCGGATTATTGGCATCCAACTTCCTCAACTCCTACAGTTCAGCATTCAGTCTGGCGGTTACGCTGGGCCGTGATCTCAACCGCAAGATGGTGACAGTACTTGATGCCGGTTTGGCAACCCTGCTGGCATTCTATGTGCTATTTGTTTCCCCTTCCTTCTTCGACGCATTTCAGACATTTCTTGATCTTTTGATCATCGTCGCCGCCCCTTGGACGGGAATTGTGTGCATCGTTGTGTTGTTCCGGCAGAACGCTGCCGTACCGCAAAATCCGGCTGCGTCGACGCGCTGGCGGGTGATGATCCTGTTGCTGGGGATACTCTTGACGATTGTGTTTTCGAACAATCCTTTGTGGGAAGGATGGGGCGCATATCTTTTTGCAAACAACGATCTTTCTCCTCTTGTGGGTTTCGGTTTGGGGGCCACTTTGGAACTGGTGCACCAACTGCTATGCAAGTACGGTGAGATGGAGCGCCTTGGAAAAGTGGCAGCTACCGTTGCCGAGCATCAATGATGATGGCAGTCTCCGTGAAGTTGCACCGTGCGGCAATCCTTAACCCGCGGGGTCCCTCTTCTTGGGACTACTGGATGGATGGAGTCTGTGCTGTGCGCGATGGATTGGTGGTGGCTTGTGGCAGCGCCGCCACGGTTCTGGCCGAATTCCCGGGCGCCGATCTTGTCGAGCACGAAGGTGTTCTGATGCCTGGTTTCACCGATCTGCACTGCCACTGGGTGCAGCATGCCGTACGCGGGGCCTATAGCGGCGAGCTTTTACAGTGGCTGCAAGAATACATCTGGCCAGAGGAAGGTCGGTTTGCCGATGAAGAGCTGGCGCGGAAGCGGGCACGAACGTTCTATTCTGACATGCTTTCTGCTGGCACGGTCATGGGCCTGAGCTTTTCCAGCGTGCATCGCGCCGCGACGGAAATCGCCTTGCAAGAAATGCGTGGTGACTGGGTGATCGGTAATGCGTTGATGGCGGTAAATGCCCCAGCGTACCTGACGAGCCATAGTCAACACGCGCCAGAGGAAATGTCTGCATTGCTGGCGAGCGTCGTGACTGAGCACTATGCCGTTACGCCACGTTTTGCCCCCAACATGCGCATGCAAGATCTACAGGTGGCTGGCAAAATCGCACGTGCACAGAATCTTCTGGTGCAAACGCACCTTGCCGAGAGCCGAGCAGAAGTGCGGTGGGTTAGGGAGTTATTCCCAGCGGCGGAGAGTTACACCGATGTGTATGACCAGGCGGGATTGCTCGGAGAGAGGAGTGTCCTTGCGCATTGTATCGAGATGACCGACGCCGAATGGGCCTGTCTTGCCGATCGCGGTGCGTGGGTTGCACATTGTCCGAGCAGTAACGAGGCCTTAGGAAACGCTAGGATGCCGCTGGAAACACTGCGTAGGTACAACATCCCCTGGGCTCTTGGGTCAGACATTGGTGCCGGTCCCAGTCATAGTATGCTGCATGTGTTGCAGCGGTTTTTCTCCATTCACGGCAGTGCCGGTGTCGAAGTATCCGCCGCCGAGGGCTTGTATCGCGCGACCTTCGCAGGAGCCATGGCGATGGGTAGAGCCGCGCGGGCGGGTAATTTACTGCCTGGGAAACGTGCGGATTTTGTTCTGATGCCGGGGAAGCCAAAACCCACCGATCTTGACGGATGGTTTCGTGATCTTTGCCAGGGTGAGGCCGAAGAACTGGAAACGCGGCCCCAGGAAACATGGTTGGCAGGAATGAGAGTAAATTGATTGGGAGCTTCATGAATACGCAAGAAAAGAAGAAATTGGCGGGAATGCCCAAAGTGGAATTGCATCTTCATCTGGAAGGCACGCTTGAGCCAGAGATGTTGCTCAATTTGGCGGAGAACAACAGTGTCTCTCTACCATACAGGAATGTGGACGCTATTCGCGCGGCATATCGCTTTGCGGATCTGCAAAGTTTTCTCAACCTGTATTATCTTGCTACCCAATGCTTGCGAAAAGAGCAGGACTTTTATTCGTTGACGCTTGCCTACCTACGTCATTGTCGTGATGAAAACATTGCGTACACGGAAATGTTTTTTGATCCACAGACACATCTCGAGCATGGCGTACCACTGACAGTCGTTATGGCAGGAATCTCTGCTGCACAGAAAGAAGCAGAGCGAGAGTGGGGAGTGCTATCGGGTCTGATTCTCTGTTTTGAGCGTGATCGTCCGGCAGAGGGCACAATTGCTCTACTGGAGGAAGCGGAAAGAATCGGGGGGATCATCGGTGTAGGACTGGATTCTGCCGAACGAGATCATCCGCCGGGAAAATTTCAGGAAACATTTGCAGTTGCCCGTGCACTGGGTTTGCATCGGGTGGCGCATGCGGGTGAGGAGGGGCCCCCAGAATATATTACGGACGCATTGGATACGCTCTTTGTAGAACGCATCGACCATGGAGTGCGCGCTATCGAATCGCCGGAGTTGTTACGGCGTCTGCGCGAGGAGCAAATTCCACTGACCGTGTGTCCATTTTCCAATGTTTCATTGGGAGGTTTCGGTAGTCTGCAACAACACAATGTCGGTCGGCTGTTGGATGCCGGCCTGAAAGTGACCATAAACTCTGATGACCCGGCGTATTTTGGAGGGTATCTCACCGAAAATATTATCGCCACCTGGGAGGCTTTGGGGCTGTCCTTTGAGCAAGCTGTCCAGGTTCAGGTAAATGCGATTGAGGGTTCTTTTGCAGAGGAACAGAAAAAACGGGATATGCTCCAGAATCTCATGTCCTATTTGGATCAGCATTGATGAGAAAGGATAAATAAATGCAAATCAAAGGAGTTGTTGTTGGGTTTTGTGCGCTCGCTAGCGTGATGCTCTCGGCGCCGGTATCCGCAAGTGTGGATAGTCGGTACACGCCGAAAGTTATCGTATTGACTGCCTTTCCCCCGGAGTGGCACGCCTGGAGCACGGAAAAGTCTTATCAGGTCAAGAAGATGATGATTACCGGTTTGATCCGGCCGCTGATTTGCGATACCCATAGGGTATGTGTTACGGAAACTGGCGAAGGAGAGATCAACGCTGCGGTATCTGTGGCCAGCATAATCAAGGACACTCAGCTGGATTTGCGCAAGACCATATTTGTTCGCAGTGGTATCGCTGGAGGCGTCGATCAGGCAGATTCTCCTCTTGGCAGTGTTTATATCAATGATTGGGTGATTTCCTGGGCTTTCGGGCATCACTATCTCTCCGACAAGAAAGCCCTGGCGTGGGCACCGCCAGGCTGCAACGATTATGCCAAAGATTTCGAGCATCCAACAGACTGCGCGAATTACGCGCAAAATGGCATGGAGAACTTGGCATACCGGATCAATC
>JBFXIU010000242.1:0-4977 GCA_050175615.1 Porticoccaceae bacterium
ATCTAAGACCGGCAAAGGTTTGCGCCTGGGCGCCCATGGCAACGCCCAACTGGGTTATTTCCGCCAACCCTCTGCTGATCAGTGCCGAACGGGTATTTTCACCGGCACCGAGACCATCGCCCATGCCAGTGGCAATAGCAATGACGTTTTTGAGCACACCGCCCAGCTCACAACCAATAACATCTTTATTGGTGTAGACGCGAAACAAGCCGCTGTGAAAAACCCGCTGTAGCGCCTGGGTTATCACCGGATCCTCCATGGCCAGCACACTGGCGGCGGCGTAACCCGCCATTACCTCCCGCGCCAGGTTGGGGCCAGTGAGCACGCCTGCGGGGTGACCGGGAAGAATTTCATTGATAATTTCCGTCATCCGCTTGTGGGTGGTCATTTCCAGCCCCTTGGTCAGACTGATAACAGGAACCCAGGGGCGAATATGTTCTTTCACGGTTTGCAGCACGCTGCGAAACGACTGGGAGGGAATACCCATCACCACCACATCGGACTGGGAAACCACCTCGGCAATGTCCGCAGTCGCCACCAGGCGATGGTGCAACTTGGCACAGGGAAGAAACTTTTCATTGGTATGGCAGCTGTTGATTTCCTCAACAATGGCGGCATCTCTTGCCCACAAAGTTGTGGGCGCATTGCGCGACACCAGGGACGCGACGGTGGTACCCCAGCTACCGCCACCGAGAACGCCCACCTTAAGTTTGGTGTTATTGCCCATCTAAGCACTGTCCTTTTCAACATGGGAAATGAGTAGACCCATAGACTACCTTTCTAACCTCAAAGAAGCCAGAAGGCTGATTCGACTCTATTCAAAAACTTTTATTGTCGTCTACTATCTATCCCTACCGGTCAATAGCAACTGAAGTAAAAATTGTGTTTTAAACCTAAAAAAGGGCAGAGGCCAAAATGACCTCTGCCCTTTTATCTTAACTACGGTATTGAAAATACCGGTTATTCACGCACCAATCAGTATTGATAACCCAGGGTAATACCATAGGTGCGAGGCCTTCCAGCGACACGGGCAGCACCTTCTGAGGAGGCAATCACAGAATTGTAGTAGTACTCATCGGTGATATTTTTGCCCCACAGCATGACTCTCCAGCGGGTATCATCAGACTCATAACCAATGCGAGCACCCACCGTGGCGTAGCTTTCAATGGTGAAGTAGTTCTCGGTTACAGACTTGTGGAAACCGCCGTCAATGTTCCCCGGGAAAGCCGGGTGGGTGTATATGGACAAATCATCGGCGTCAAAAACACCGTCAGAGTCTGTCTGGCCGACAACATTAACACCCATGAACAGCGTACCACCCTGTTGCAGAGGTGTTCTGTAATCCAGATCCAGGCTGTAGGTAAGCTCGGGCGTATAAGGCAGCTCATTGCCTGACAGATCTCTTGATTCACCGTAGACATCAAACCCGGTGTATTCATCAATTTCTGAATCCAGATAGGTAAGGGCAGCTGTCAGTGTCAGTTTATCGGTCAGCTGGGCGACGATATCTGTTTCCGCACCGTAGATAGTGGACTCGGGAACATTCACCAGTCGATCCAGCGGTCCGAAGAGCGCAATTTCAATTTTGCCCCTCTCCTGCTTGTCTTCATAGTCATAATAGAAGACAGCACCGTTCCACTGTACGCGACCTTCCGCCATGGATTGCTTAAAGCCAATTTCGTAGGCGAGAACAGACTCTTCAGTTACCGGCAGCAGCTGATTAAAGTCGTTAGCCGCCAGTGTTGGGTAGCTGCCCGCCTTATAGCCCTGAGAAATATTGGCATAAAGCAGGACATCCTCGTTGAGCTGGTAGTCGATACCGGCGCGCCAGGAGATATTATCTTCAGCAAGCTCGCTGATAAAAGGCGTGCCTGGAACACCAAACCCAGGAGCATCGTCAAGGGTAAAACAGTCGCCAGGGCCAATGGGGTCAAAAGCTCTTCCGGACAAGCCACCGAGGACGTTGAACAGCCCTGCGACATTACTTCCCGCCGCCACGCCATTGCCCGAGGTGTCTATGGAGCCGGGGGCGTTGAGGGGTGCATAGTTACAGCTGTAAGCATCAATAGTGGTGTCGGTATAACGGGCACCAAATTTAAGGGTTAGTGCTTCATTAATGTCGTAATCGATATTGCCAAACACCGCGTAGGACTCAATATCCTGCTCCAGGAGAGAGCCGGTTCTTGTAATCCACGCAGTCTGTGGGCGGTACGTTGTATTGTCGCTAAATTCCAGGAGCTGGTCTTCCATGGTGCTGCTGTCTTCGTAGTTGGCACCCAAAACCCAGCGGAGGCTATCCTGATCGCCGGCCAGACGAATCTCGGCAAAGGTGGATTTCGCCTCACCCTTGTTATGGATAAACCCTGCAGTAACCAGGTTGTGGCCGTCGCCATCCTGAACCTGATCCTGTTCGTAATCACTGTGGGCGATCAGACCGGTCAAGGTCATGGTGTCGTTTAGCTCAAAGTCGCCCCGCAAGGAAAACTGGATAAATTCCTTGTCGCCGGATGGCCTGTCAATCTGGGATCAGTCGGCGTAGCGGTTATCCCTGGGCGAAAAAGGGATTGCCGCCTGCTCAAGAGAGTTTCCTGGCGCCTGGTCAAAACGTTTGGGGGTCGCGGCAATAAACTGCATCGCCTGAGGGTCAGACTTGTCCCGCCAACCATTGATATTCAGGTTGATTTGCGCGGTGTCGGTGGGCTCAAAAAGCATTTGCAAACGAGCAGCGGTATAGGACTCTTCGCCGTTTTCATCATCACTGGTGACACTTTTCTGCCAATCGTCGGAATTCACTGTTTGCACGGCAAGACGGCCACTGACAGTATCAGTCAAGCCACCATTAATAAAACCGTTGGCTTCTATCTTATTGAAGCGACCGTAGCTGACATCGCCGCCGTAGCTGAACTCCTGGCTGGGCTTGGCGGCAATAAAGTTAACCGCACCGCCGGTGGAGTTTTGGCCAAAGAGAACGCCCTGGGGGCCTTTGAGAACCTCAACCCGTTCCAGATCATAGGCGCTGTGAGCCGCCATCACCGGAAATGGCAACGGAATTTCATCCACATACAGGCTGGTTGCCGGGTATACACCCAGTGAGCTTTCATTAAAACCCACGCCGCGCAAGGTGAGAATAGGCGTATTTTGTTGACTGGTGGCAAAGACCAGGCCAGGAACCGCAGAAGTGATTTCCTCCAAAGACGTCAATTTTTGCTCTTGCAGCTTTGTACCTGAAACTGCGGCAATGGAAAGCCCGATATCATTGGCGCTTTCGGCCCTCTTTTGTGCAGTTACGATGATCTCTTCAAGTTGCGCCATCGCCGATGAGGCCGCCAGCGCGCCGGAGCATAACAGCACTGCGGCAATTTGAGGCTTTAATTGGAATCGTTGCTTGTTCATCATGTATCTCCCAAACTTATAGTGATTTGCTTTGTTGTCATCATGTATAGACGACGGATAGACGGTTTTCCAGTTTGCGTTGTTTTCCCCTATAAATTCCAACCTATATTTGTTTTTCGTTAGCATGCAAACTGTGCAGGCAATTTAGCACAAGTGCATAGGGGAGTAAATAACATTGTGTTAAAACAGAACAATTTCCATCTGCTTGTTTTCTATGATTTTTATAGAAATACTTTTATTGTTTACAACGAATAACCGGCATCTAACTCGCAACTCCCTCGCCCCGCACCAAGGGCACCACGGAGGAACTCAGCGTGTTCATCTGCTGGCAGTAAGCTGGGCTTTATCGGGCAAAACCGCCCCTTTCATCCATCCCTTATTACTTCTGCAGGGGGAAGCAAATACAGGCCACCAGGTTGCCTGCTCAGCAAAGAATTTATCCTGGAGCGATGCCTGGCTTTTCGGTTTCAGGGACAGAGGCAGTTCAGTTGGGCGAAGCAATTTGCCCCGCACAGCGCGGGCAAAATATTTGGCCGCGAACAATCTTCCAGCCGGCCTTGTGGGCTTTTAATGCCGCGGGAAGTGAGGCTGCATCACCCGTCAAACGATCGTCAATCTCATCGAAAAATTGCTGGTTGCAACCTTCGTTTTCACAGATAAGCAGTTGCTTTGAATTTGAGTCGGACAAGGATTACCTCCAATGGACTCACATCTTAGCCAGTGGAGCCCGCTACGGCAAATAGGGGACAGCACCCCTTAGGGGCAGATGCCAGCTATACTGGCGATCGCAACTCTCGATAACTCTTGCGGGCGCTATCAATAGCGCACAACCTGGCCTAACATTTTATGTTCGTTAAACTCTTTCCACTTTGGGTTGTTGCTGCCGCTTGCGCAGGCCTGCTGTTCCCGCAGGGATTTACCGGCTTGAGCAGCCTGATTGTCCCCCTGCTGATGGCCGTGATGCTCGGCATGGGGCTGACGCTCAAACCCAGGGATTTCTACGACCTGCGGGATTACAAATTCGCGGCTCTGGCCGGTGTCGCTTTGCAGTTTACCGTGATGCCCTTAATGGCGCTGTTGATCGCCCGCCTCTTTCAATTAAACAGCGAGCTGACCACTGGTCTTGTGCTGGTTGGCAGTGTTGCCGGTGGCACTGCATCCAATGTCATCACCCTGCTCGCCAGGGGCAGCGTTGCGCTCTCAGTGTCGATGACATCCATCTCCACCCTTGTCAGTGTATTGATGACTCCTCTACTGATGACATGGCTGGCAGGATCAACCGTGCCCGTGCCCGCCGCCGCCATGATCGGCAGCTTATTCAAAATCATTCTGCTGCCCGTCGGCCTGGGCGTAGTGCTCAATGTTTTTGCCGAGAACTGGGTTAAAAGTCTCAGACCGATACTGGCAGGATTTTCAGTGGTGGTGATCGCCGTGATTATCGCCACTGTGGTGGCATTGAATGCCGAACGCATAGCTACAGTAGCGCTGTGGATTTTTGCCGCAACCCTGCTCCATAACCTTTCCGGCATGGCAATCGGTTACTGGGTGGCAACCCTGCTTGGCTTCAACAACGTCGTCTGCCGC
>JBFXIU010000243.1:0-4975 GCA_050175615.1 Porticoccaceae bacterium
TTCCTTGCCTGTGGTGGTTTTTTATCGGCGCTTTGAAGAGTTTTTAGTCACTGCGGCCCTCAACGGCAGAGAGTATTTTGACGCCCTGTACACTGACGGCCTGCACGCCAGCGAAGCCGGGCACGCCCTCATGGCGCAGGAGGCCGCAAGGGCGCTGCACAAGATCTGATCGCTTCTGCTCCCAGAGTGCTGCAAGCCCCGTCCCTTCGGGGCTCTGGCAATCCCCGATCTTCCATACGCTCAAGCCCCAGACCTTCGGGGCCCTGTCAATCCCTGAACTTCGATGCGCTGTCCGTTCTAGAGCATTTTCACTTTGAAAAAGTTTAAATGCTCTAACGCTGCACTTTCGTGCAGTGCGCCACAACATGCCGTGGATTCAGCCGAAAATCGCATTTTCGGCTGAATGAACATTTTGAAATGAGAAGCATTTCAAAGTTAATCTGCTCTAGGGTCGCGCGTCAGCCGTGCAGCCTTGAGCCGCTCTTCAGCCTTGCAGGCTGCTGGGCTGAATTTCATTCGTAAATCGATCCAGTATAATTCAATTTTATAAGTGAGTTACTCAAAGTTTCCGCCGGGCGGTTCCTGCCCGAAAGACGTGTCACGCGCTCGCTCCTTTTGCATGCCGTAGCGGTATGATGGTATGACAATATGATAAAATGTGTAACATTATTATATAATTAGGTTTACAGTATTACATTTTATATACACTATAATCGTACTCTGTATTGATAGCATTTAAAAATTCAATGATTAATGAAGTATGTATTGCAACTGGCTTTATATAAATTAAAACTATCACGAATGGAAAATACACGTGAAAAAAATAATTTAATTGCCCTGATTATTCTTTCTGTGTTTTATTTACCTCATAAGTGAAAATTCTATGAGAGGGTGACAATGCTCAGAGGGATGGTTTTCTTCATGGCAATTATTGTCGCTATTTTTTGCCTTCAATTGGCAATAAATGGTGGCGTGTTGCAGTCACATGGAGATGTGTCGTCCTGTGAGTCTGTGATGCAGCAGAAGACCTGTCTTTCTTTGCTTGCAGTAGTTGATATGAATGTGCATGGACCGCCAAACATCAGTGCGGGCAGCGCAAAAGAGTCTTCAACCAGATCGGAAAGCCTTAAAAATACCATGCCCGGATGGGCAAAGTATGATGTTGAAGACCTGCCTCAGATTAAATATGCTTTTTTAAAGATATTTCACCACGATCCAACTGAAAATTTTGGATTGTCTCCTTTGTCCGAAGCTCCCACGTGGTCGGACAAAAGCAAACTTCGCACCCTGCGTCCCCCTGTGCGGGCAGCGCCGCACGCCTGACAATAATTCTGCCTAACTTACCACAAGCACACGCAAAACTGAGACAGCACATGTCCCGGTCCGGTTCCGTGGCAAAAGCTTCCGGCTGTAAAGCCGCGTAGCCTCTGGATGCTGTTTCTAAATAACACGCCTTCAACAGCATTACTTAAAGGTGGAACGTATGCTTAAGTATCTGAGAGTATTGTATGTACAAGTGTTGATTGCAATTATGATCGGTATTTTGCTGGGGCATTTCTATCCGCAGATGGCGATAAAAATGCAGCCTCTTGGCAAGATGTTCATCAACCTGATCAAAATGATCATCGCGCCGCTCATTTTTTCCACAGTTGTGACAGGCATCGCGGGCATGAACGACATCAAGGCCGTGGGTAGAACGGGCGGTCTTGCAATCATCTACTTTACCGGCATAACCCTGCTGGCTCTGATTATCGGCCTTGTGGTCGTAAATCTGGTTCAGCCCGGCGCGGGCATGAATGTTGACGTGAGCACCTTTGACGCCGCCGACAAGAGCATTGCCGCCCAATACGCTGGTAAGGCCAAAGACAATAACCTTATTAGCTTCTTCATGAATATCATTCCGCATACCTTTGTTTCCGCATTTACCAGCGGCGAGATACTGCAGGTTCTGCTTGTGGCCATCATCTTCGCTTTTGCCCTGAATTTCAGCGGCGCCAAGGGCCAGCTGTGCTTTGACCTCATCAAGAGCCTTTCTGAAGTGCTTTTCAAGGTCATCAATATCATCATGCGCGTCGCGCCCATTGGCGCATTTGGCGCAATGGCCTTTACCATCGGCAAGGAGGGTATAGGCTCCGTACTGGCGCTGGGTGAACTGATTTTGTGTTTTTACGCCACCAGTATCATGTTTGTAATACTGGTTCTCGGTGTTGTGGGCCTGTTCAGCGGATTCAGCATCTTCAAGTTCGTCCGGTATATTAAGGAAGAGCTGTTTATCGTTCTTGGCACGTCTTCCTCCGAATCCGTGCTGCCCAACATGCTGCGCAAGATGGAGAAGGTGGGCTGCAACAAGAGCGTCGTGGACCTGGTTATCCCGGCGGGCTACTCCTTTAACCTGGACGGCACGGCCATCTACCTGACCATGGCGGCGGTATTTTTGGCCCAGGCCACCAATACGCCCATGACCATTGGCGAAGAGCTCGTGCTTCTTGGCATCCTGCTGATTTCATCCAAGGGCGCTGCGGCAGTCACTGGCGGCGGATTTATCGTGCTGGCGGGCACGCTGAGCTCTGTTGGCAAGATTCCCCCGGAAAGCATCGCCGTTATTTTCGGCATTGACCGCTTCATGTCCGAGGCGCGCGCGCTGACCAACCTTGTGGGCAACGGCGTGGCCACCATCTTTGTTTCCAAAATGACCGGCAACCTTGATTCCGAAAAGCTGCGCCGCGTGCTTAACGGGGACACGTCGGAAATCGAAGAGGATGATGACGTTGTCGAAGCTGAGCTGGCCGCAAGCGAGGCGGATCTTTGATCCACTTCCGAACTGATGGCGCGCTGGGCGTCAACTGAAGAGGCACAAGCGAACAGACCGGGAGAGTCATGAAAGAAATCCATTGCAACGACATAGCGCAGGCAGTGGCGCGTCTGGCCATAGATGCCTGCTACCGTCTGCCTGCGGATATGGTTGAAGCCATGCGGAAAGCCCGCGAGGCCGAACCGTCGCCCGTGGGCCGCACCATACTGGATCAGTTACTGGAAAATGCGGGCATTGCCGCTGATGGGCAGATTCCTTTGTGTCAGGACACAGGAATCACAGTGGTTTTCGCCGAGATAGGACAGGATGTACACATAGTGGGCGGCGCTTTTGAAGACGCCGTCAATGAGGGGGTACGCCGGGGGTACACGGACGGTTATTTGCGCAAATCCTGTGTGTTCGAGCCTTTGTTTGAGCGCAAAAATACGGGGGACAACACCCCGGCCGTCCTGCACTCCCGCATGGTGCCAGGCGACAGGCTGCGCCTGCGTCTGGCGCCCAAGGGGGCAGGATCGGAAAATAAAAGCGTGCTCAAAATGCTTGTGCCGGCTGACGGCATCGAGGGGGTTCGCAAGGTGGTTCTGGACGCCGTTCTGGCGGCTGGCCCCAACTCCTGTCCCCCTCTGGTCGTGGGCGTGGGCATCGGCGGCACAATGGAACTGGCCGCCCTGTGCGCCAAACGCGCTGCGGCCCGTGACCTTGAAAGCCATAACGCGGATGCGCGTTACGCGGCCTTTGAAGATGAACTGCTTGAAATGGTCAACAGAACTGGCGTCGGCCCACAGGGGCTTGGCGGCGTGACCACGGCCCTCAAGGTGCATGTGGAGTGGGCACCGACCCACATAGCCTCACTGCCGGTGGCCGTGAACATCAACTGTCACGCGGCGCGCCACGCCGAAATCGTCCTGTAGGGGGGGCCATGTCTGACCAAGTCAAAAAAATACGTGCTCCTTTTGACGAAACCACGGCCCGCTCCCTGCGTGCCGGCGACAGGGTGCTTATTTCGGGCACCATTCTGGCCGCGCGCGATGCGGCCCATAAAAGGCTGGTGGAAACACTGGACAGGGGCGAGCCCCTGCCGGTGGATCTGCAAGGGGCTGTCGTCTATTACCTGGGGCCGAGTCCGGCCCGTCCCGGGCATCCCATCGGGGCGGCCGGACCAACGACTTCAGGCCGTATGGACGCCTATACGCCCCGCCTGCTCAAGCAGGGCCTCAAGGGCATGATTGGCAAGGGCTATCGCAGCCCTGACGTCATAAAGGCTATGGAAGAACTCGGCGTACCCTATCTGGCCGCCGTGGGCGGCGCGGGCGCGCTCATTGCCCGCAGCATCAGAAAATATACGGTGCTGGCCTATGAGGATCTGGGGCCCGAAGCCGTCGCCGCCATGGAGGTGGAGGATTTTCCCGCCATTGTGGTCATCGACAGCATGGGCGGCAATTACTACGAGGCTGGCCAGGCGCCGTACCGACGTATCTGATGTGTACGTGGCGCGTCCATAGACTGTTTACGTATCATTGCACAAGGAGTTCATATGGCTTTGAGCAGAAATTCCGCTGAGGGCAAAACTCGCCTGGATTTCTGGCAGGCCGCCACAGGCGCTTTTTTGGCGCTGTTTGTGTGCGTGCACCTGCTGCTGGAAGGGACGGTGGTGATCAGCCCTGCGTTGACCAATGGCATAGCCTGGTTTCTTGAGGCCACGTGGTTGACCCACCTGGTGGCCCCTATCATTATCCTGATGGTTGTTTTTCATTTTTATATCGCGGCACGCAAGATGCCCTTTCGCGCGCATGAGCTTGGCATCTTTGTGCGGCACAGCAAAAGCCTGAAGGATTTTGACACCTGGCTGTGGCTTGTGCAGGTCTTTACGGCCATCGCCATCCTGCTCGGCGTATTTTTTCACGTATACGCGATCATGACAGACCTTCCCATCAATGTGGCTGGCAGCGCCAAGCGCCTGCACAGCGGCTGGCTGGCCTTTTATGTTGTCTTTTTGCCCTGCGTCATCCTCCATACGGGCATTGGCGTGTACCGCCTCGCCGTGAAGTACGGCGTCTGCGTCAAGAGCGCCAAGGACATGTGCCGCAAGTGGATATGGATCGTCATGGGCTGTTATCTGTTGCTCGGCTCGCTGGCCTTGGCCCGCGTCTGGTTTCAGGGATA
>JBFXIU010000244.1:0-4964 GCA_050175615.1 Porticoccaceae bacterium
GATCTTACAGTCATATTGAAGCCTTTAATTATTTAACGGGGTCGAGCAGTTGCTCGACAGGGGTAAGTGCGGCAGGATCCGGTTCAAAGCCCATGGGAATCAGCCAGGATCTTTCCCGGGTCAATTGCTCCCGGGCGGACGCCATAATTTCCTTTTCGAGGTGTTTTTGGCTGGTTTCATCACCGTCTTCAAGAGCGGCTTCCACCAGATCCCCGACCTTGGCGCGAAGGTGCAACAGGGCTTGCTCCAGTTCGATGGGTTCGGCGCGGGCGCGCTCGAGGGTATTCTTTCCGGGTTCCACCAACGCCTCCAATTGGGCGAGGGCGTCCGTGGTTTTGGCGCCGCCGGAAATTTGTGTCGCCAGCCTGTCGGCAAGGTTCACATACTGGTTGAGTTCGTGGCGATCGTAGCGGTATTGCATGGGCAGCTTGTCGGCCAACACCTGTAGCACATGCACGGCGAGGTGCGCCTGCTCCACTGCCATTTTGTGATTGGGGTCAACGGCGGGAATGACATTGTCTTTAAGTGCCTTGATGACACTTTTTAACTGAAAATCAGCGCGAATTTCCATCTTAGGCCACCTCTTCCAGGGTTTGACGAAGATCGTCCATAAACAGGTAACTGGCGCCCATCACACAGCCGAGCACGATGTCCTGATGGGTTTTGCCGCCCGCTACAGCTCTGTAGGCCGTGGCCAGGGCAATGCTGTTGAGTTTGTAGGCGTTGAGGATACGGTAGAAATTGAGGCGCTTTTTATCGACGCTCAAGCCGGAGGCTTTTTCGTAGGCCTCGTAGAATTCCGGCTCCGACATCATGCCGCACACCAGAAAGGTTTTGCCGTCTTCCGCCATATGCCCCCAGGGTTTGCAAATGCTGTAGGCAATGTCTTCGTGGCGGTCGCCGAGGTGGCCGGTTTCCCAGTCGAGCCAGGCGCTGATTTGTGAGTTCTCTTCCGTGAACAGGAAATTGCCGCTACGGTAATCGCCGTGGAGCAGGGAGACGTGATCAATGGCGGGCATATTGGCGCGCATCCATTTGGCGGCAAAACGCATCAGCGGCACTTCTTCGTTGGCGTCTTCCGTCCACACCCGCTCCCACCAGTTGATCTGCCACTCCACACCTTCGGTGGAATTTTTGGCGGGCACACTGAAACTACTGAGCTGTGCCTTGCTCCAGTCGAAGGTATGGATGGCGGCGAGCTGTTCGACAAATTGTTTGCTGAGGGTTTTGCGCAATTCAACGCCAAAATTAATGCCGGTGCCGGAAACACCGCTGGTGGCGCTGGAAGGCTTGGTGACACCCTTGGCAAAACCGTAAATGAGGGCGGGGTAGGGCAGATATTTGCCTTCACGGTCGACCCAAAACACCGGCGGCACCGGCACTACGCCTTCAAACGCCTTGATCAGTTCAAATTCCCGCAGCCTGCTGGTTTCAACAATGGACGCTGCAGGCTCCATACGCAACACCAGCGGAGTAGTGGTTCTGCCGACGCCGGGTTGATGCCAGTCGAGCTCAAAAGCCATTTGCAACTTGGAGGCGCCGCCGGACAGCCAGCGGGGATTTTTCACTTCAAAGGCGTCATGCAATTCGGCATTGAGCAGATCGGTGACGGCAGCGCAAAGCTGGTCGAGCTTTACCGGTGTGTAAGCAGCACCTGCACGGTTGCGCAGCTTGCGGGTCAGCACCCAGTCGACTTCCGCTTCGCAGGGAAAGCGTGTGCGAAGGTCGGCAATCCAGGTTTCGCTGGGATGGTCTTTATCTATCATGGCAATTAATCCTGGCGACACAGTAATTGATTAAGAGCAGGGATTTGGCTCGGGTCAGGCTCAAAACCCATCTCCAGCGTCCAGGCGCGGCGGCATAAATCCATGGCTTCCTGGGTGTTGAGCACCGACGCCATCACCTCGGTTTCCGCTGCGGTTCCTCTGGCGGCGTTGACAACAGAGACGGCCTTGTCCTTGACAGCTCGAACCTGTTGCTCGATCTCTGTCGCCCCCATTGTGGCGTCGTTCAGGGTTTCGCGGCTACTGTTTAGAGCTGTTGTCAAATCTGGAATGGCAAGGCCTGCGTTCGTGGCAATCTCAGCGAGCGAGGTCAGCAGGTCGAGATTTAACTCCAGCTCATGGCGCTGATAGCGGTGCAAATCAGGTAGGCGTTTTTTGATCATTCCCAGGGTGGCGAGGCAGAGGCGAATCTGCTCGCCAGCGAGAGGATTGCTGCTATCCACTGCGGGCAGCACATTGTCGCTCAGGGATTTGATAACGGCGGCGAGCTGGGTATCAATTTCAGGAATCATCGCGTGGCCTCCATCAGGTTGTGGCGCAACTGTTCCATCAACAGACCGCCGATGCCGTTGAGCCAGGTGAGAACAATATCCTGGTGGGATTTGCCACCCTTCGCCACCCGGTAGCCCGTGGCTACACAAACAATGTAAGACACCCAGGCGTTATAGACGCGAAAATAGTTGATACGCTGGGGGTCTACATTCAGCCCCGTGGCTTTTTCGTAGGCGGCGTAGAATTCATCGAGGGGCAGCATGCCGTTGACCAACAGGGTTTTGCCGTCTTCTGCGATATGGCTGTAGGCCAGTGATGTCGCCCAGGTGAGATCCTGGTGACGGTCGCCCAGCACCGCCAGCTCCCAATCGAGCCAGGCGGTGATATGGCCGTCGTCTTCGGAAATCAGATAGTTTCCGCTGCGGCAGTCGCCGTGAACGATGGAAATGTGGTCGAGAACCGGGGCGTTGTCTTCCAGCCAGTTGCCCGCCAATTGCACCAGGGGTTCGTCTTCGCCGCGATCCTCCTCCCAGATTCGCCGCCACATATTGACCTGTTTGAGAACACCTTCGTTGGTGCCCACTTTGGGGATTTCAAAGGCGTTCAGATCCATGGTGGAAATATCGGCATTGTGAAAGGCAGCGACGCCGCCCATAAACTCATCGGTGACCCTGGCGCGCAGCCTGGCGCCGTAATTAATGCCCAGCCCCGTAACCTGCTGGGAGGTATCGGAAGCGGGCTTGGCGACCCCTGAAACAAAACCAAACACCATTGCCGGGTAGGGGAAGAATTCCATGTCCTCGTCTTCCCAATAGCAATCGGGCACGGGAATTTGCGCCGCCAAAGCTTTTATCACCTGAAACTCCCGGCGGCGGGAGGTTTCAACAATGGATTCCGATGGGCTCATGCGCAGCACCATGGGGGTGATGTGGCGGGGTTGGGAACCGTCCAGTCCCTGCCATTCCAGCTCAAAACTGATTTGCAGCTTTGACGAGCCCCCTGTCATCCAGCGGGCATTGACAATGCGAAAGCCGTGGTTGAGCTTTTTGTGGAGCATGGTTTCCAGGCATTGGCTGATCTGTTCAAAAGTGACCGGTACAAATACACCTTTGCCGCGCTGGGTCATTTTCCGCGTCAGGACGCGATCGATTTCCGCCTCGGTGGGATAGCGGCGGCGAAGTTCAGCGATAAACTCCGCCGTTGGCGCCTGGCGAATATCCACAGGGGCGCCACTGGGTTGTTGGCTTGCCATCATAGTGCGTCCTTTAGAATTATGTTCCCGGCGCGAATGTTGGCTTGCGCTCACCTTCAGCAGTTTAAGGTTTTGCAATTGTGCTGATGGGAGCAAAAGCAACGGAAGCCGGGACTGATATTGTTATTACACAGGATTGGAGTCTATAGGCGCCAATAGGGGGTGTCTATGGCGGAAATCCGCTAGGGTTGGCTTGGGATGGAATCCCAACTTGTGGCTTATTGTTCAGTTTTTGGCAGGAAACGCTACGGAGTGCTGGTTATTTTGGCAATCAATGCGGTGCGGCTGCGGACAGCAAATTTTTTGTAAATATTTTTCAGGTGGTTTTCAACGGTGTGCTCGGCAACACTCAATTTAGCGCTGATCTGCTTATTGCTGCAGCCGGCCATTAATTCGGCAATCACCTGCCATTCCCTATCGGTGACTCGGTCTGCCTCAGCTGGCAGATCTGTTTTTAACTGTGGTTGTCGCGGTTGGAAAAAACACTGCCTCACGGCAGCATCGACAATGGCGTGATGGCACGCCTCCAGCCAGTTGTCCACGGCGGTCATGGCATTTTCCACACAGAGGTGGGCGCCTTTTCTGCTTCGGGATTCCGCCAGCAATAAACCCACCACCAGATAAATATCCCTGGATACGGCCTTGAGGCTGGTGGCGGTTTCCCTGAAACCGGCGCGACCCAGGGCATGCCAGTAGCGGTCGTTGTGTTCCTGGTAGGGTTCGAGATTGGGTTCCAGGCGTTGGCAATAATTGGTGCCGGTAAAGCGATGGCAGTCCCGTTCTGGCGACGTTGAATACTGCAGCATGGGGTCGTCACGGTAAACGCCGTTGGTGTACAGCGCGGTAATGCTGGCGGGGATGCCGGTTTCATAAAGGAAGTTAACCGGGTTGGCCTGGCTTTTATCGTAGAGAAAAATAGCAGCAGCACTGGCCTTTGACTTGGCAATAACCTCGCGGGCAAAACTCGCGTTTTGCCGGTGTATGGTGGAACCGTTTGACAGGCTACTGGGGTCGATCATGGCGGATTTCCGCTGTTTTCTACAGTTATTGGTTGTCACTGATAAGGAAGTGTAGCACTTTTGAAGAATGCGCCCCATCCTGTCATCTACCTCAACATACAGCACAAAAATTTTTCGTCACTTTCTTTTTATATTGAGTTAAGGGTAGAGCGCGGTTGTATTTTTTGATGTGAAATAAGGTGCGCTTTATTGGCCATCCTCCGGCTTGCCCGCCAGCGTTTTTTTGCCGCTAAACATGGCGGAAATGATATTACCGCCTTCGCGAATGTCGGTGATAACCACCGCAGCGATATGGACAACAATCGTAATCATTAGGGCACAAAAGCTGTAAAGGTGGGTGGTGATAAAGGGTTTGCGAAAAGCGCGCATGGCTTCATAGGCCGTTTGGTCGTACATTTCCGGCGCATAGCCCACCAG
>JBFXIU010000245.1:0-4949 GCA_050175615.1 Porticoccaceae bacterium
AGTGGGCACCATCATTCAACCCGAGCGTGACTATCGTAATGGACTGCTTGCGGGGAATCAGTACAAAGTCACAGCAGTTGATACACAGCGCAACCGCATTCAGGTTGCTCACCTGCAAACGGGGGTGACCGTCGAGTTCAACCCGTCGCGCACAACCAAACTGTCAATTTATGAACTTCGTCAATCTGAACTGAGCGCCGGCGATAGCGTACGCATCACCCGAAATGATGCCAAACTCGATCTGGTCAATGGCGAGCGCTACGAAGTGCTTGCCGTCACTCCCACCACCGTAACGATAGGAAAACGGGATGACAACGGGTCGATAACCCGGCGACTTATGCTTGATGCCGATAAAACGCACCCTCTGCATATGGATTACGCTTACACCAGCACTGTGCACAGCGCCCAGGGTCTTACCGCAACGCAGGTCATCTTGAATCAGGAAACGTACAGTCGGACCACCAAATCTGACGTTTTCTATGTTGCCATCTCAAGGGCCAAAGAAAAAATCAGCGTTTACACCGACGACATGACCAAACTGCCGTTTGCCGTCGGCCGACGTGAAGAAAAAGGCGCTGCTCTCGATATTGGCATGGCCCAAGTATCTCGCCATGTCGAACGCTCCCATGAATCAAAACCCTCTTTGGAGAAACATCACCATGACCACCAGTTATGAAGATTTTGTTAGCGCCCTGGAGTACCTGGTAGCAATTGAACCCGATCCCAAGGCATATGACGATGACATGGACGAGTATGACCGGATCATGGCACCTTTTGAGGCTAAGATCGACAAAGTCCATGCAACGATCCGAGCTTATGGTCAGCAAATCGCGCCACAAGGCTTGGAACACATGCAAGGTGTACTGCAACAACTGCTAGCGCAACAAACGGACCAAAAATCAATCTCGATTATGAGATCCAAGGTCAACTGGCACTGGGATGGTTGCGGGGAATGGTTGGGATAAAAGCTTCACAACCGAACGCAGTGCTCAGGTAGTCTTAATCCGCCGGATTGCTTACAATAAACGAAGCCGACATGCCTCCAGTAGAAAACGAACCATCGGAATATCAGGAGGTTCGGTTCTCAGCACATGTTCTGTATCCAACTTGCACAACTGCAATCGCCGCGTAGCAAGCGCCAACAGAAACTCACTTGCTGCGCCTCCACGAGGACTCTGACACGCGACGATGATTCGCCTTAATAGCCGCCCTAATTCGCGGCTCTCAGCGACAGTGTCAGAATAATTGAGCTCATATGAATAGGCTGCACGCAATATCGAAGCCTGAATCACATCGTCATTGAAGCGGGCGAAATTGCCGGGCGCAAGAATTGTCTGCTGGAACCAATTACTGATGATCCGGCGCTCGTTGAGCCCAAATGCGTTCGCCCGGAGCCTCTGCAATACTGAGGAGATAGTGAAATACACGTCCGCCTGTCGGTGGCCAGACGTTGTAGATAGGCTTTTAGGCCAGAAAACAAATCCTGGCTGGAGACTAAGTGGAGTCTGAGCATTAGCTAAGAATAAGTCATTGGCCATAGGCCGGCTTGCAAAACGTAGGCGATCAATCCTCGACTTCACGATCGCCTGCAGCTGGTCGGGCACTAGGTCAGCAATATCAGGAGCTAAAAGTAACTGTAGCTCAGCGGCCCAGGCATGATTATCGTATGAGGCTGGCAACACGATCTGATCGATCGTCAAGAATTGGTAGGGAAAGAAGTTATGCGTTTGAATTAGACTATTTTCAAGCCGTTCGCGCTTTGGCTCACCAGTGCTCTTTTCCATACCTACAAGATACATTAGCGGCGCTTCCGGCGCTACGCTTCGCAGATCTCGGCTTATGTCGAGCAATGTCCTCCCGCTCTCAATGACACTCGAGACAATAATGATCGCTTGGGTCGTCGCAATCGGGATGTCATCGATTTTATTGCGCAAAATTACCGGCGTGGGCTTGGGAAGACGGCCAGCCACCCTATGAGCAAGCGCCAGCGACTGTTGATCTGCGGCGATTACGTGTGACACGCTCGCCGGTAGTGATCGGCTCAAAGCATAGTCAAGCTTTCTGGTGAAGGCCGCGTTGTTAAGTAGCTTATCGGCGTTGATGTGAAATAAGCGGGGCGTTTTTGAATTGTTGCGTCCGAGCCCAACCTCAAACACCTCTGTGCATGCGTAACGATCCATTAGCGTCGACAACCCTTTCGGCGCGTCGCTAAGCCCCACTAGCAGTGCGTCCTGCTGTGGACCCGCGAACTCGAACTGATCACCTCGGAGTTTGATAGCATGCGAACCGCTCATGCACATTGGGCAATTTGACGGCTCGTTGACTGAAGGTAGCGCTGTGACCCCGGCAGGATTCATTCGACGTTCATGTAGAAGGTCACAGACGACCGGTGTCTTACTCAGTTGTCGACCAAGATACAGCAAGTGCACGATCTGTTTTGGCGCAATGTTCTTTTCAGCGATGAGGCGAGTAGCAAGAGAGCCGCTGGACGAAGCAGATATCAACACCATTGAGGCATCTCCGCTATCGAACTCGTATTGATCAAAACCGACATAGGACGAAAAGTTGTCTGCGAGTATCCAACTTGTTCCAATAAATGAGCGGCGTTGCTCGTTGATTGCGGCTACTACAACGTATAGAGAAGGCGTATCAAGGTACACCCTCGTAACTGAAGAGTTAATTAGAGGCAAGCAGCAAAAGCCAATAAATGAGATCTCCGCGCCGTGCGCCAATATGTTAGATAACCGAATGAACCGATCAGTGTGTCGGCCCGAAGGGTTCTCGAAATGATAAGTGGCGTTTGCCTCAACGAAACCCCGGCGTTCATTGAAGATACTAGTGATCCCGCGACGGCGCACATCGTCGATAGTCATTCCGACCATAGGCATCGTGCCCATAACGCAGTGGCGGCCGCTTTCCATCCCATTACAGTCGTAACCGATGAGGGTAACAGCACTGCGGCCGAGTCGTCCTAGCGTCGAGAGATTAACTGAATGGCCAGTCAGCTCACTCAAAGTGTTCTTAAGTGACGGATCACGAACAATAATCGCCACTTCATCGGGCACAAGATTGGCCTCGATCTCCGCCTCCAACATACTGGCGAACGCCGCTGAGTCAAGTTCTGGAGTAGCTACAAAGACCATCAACACGTCACGCGTATTAGTACCCGCATTATCGTCCTTACAGTGTAGGTCGAACCTCACGGAAAACATAGATTTCATCGTGCTCTCCGCAGTGGCAAAATGACCGTAAGCAGACTGCCCGAGACTGGGGCAAGGGCGCCATTATCTGGACGAAATACCTGGAGGGCCTCGGGCCCCTCCTCCGCATTTGCACCAGAAAAATCGGCATGGATGGATAGGCGACCTGTCCGTAATCTAAGGAACCCACGTTCTTGGTGCAGTACACGTAAAACATGCGGCAATCCCTGGCCAAAGCGTGAGCTGATCTTGGCGCTGAAATTCGTAAAGCATTCTCGAACCGCGGCCTCCTCTTCATCAAGATCAAGTTCTACAAGCTTTCGGCCAGACCTCGAGACGGCAAAGCCAGGCCCTGAATCTAAAACAGATAGTTCAAACATATGGGTCTGGGCGGCGCCTTCCGCTGTTTCTAGGGACTGGCAATAGTGCGCGAGCGGGGGATAATCAGCCACGATCCGCAGCAACGTTTCCGGTGTGATCGCATGATGAACAGTCTTGATGGCCCGGATCGACATAGACAGAATATTGCCAAAAGCGTCAACTTGGCCGTGCTCCTCGGTATTCTTGAACAACTCAAACATCATGCCACTTAGGGCATCGGCAATAGCAGGAGCAATACTGTCCTGGTAGGTTTTTGGCACGGTCTGCTTTAAGAGCCAAGAGGCCAGCAATGAAAAGGATTCTCGAGACCGCAATCGAGGTACATTGCCCTGATCGGCCTGGTAGAGGAGATAAGGCGCATTTAGCCCTAGATGATCGGCACATAAAATTTCCACCGACGAGCCGCGATAGGCTTCTGTAGGTTTGCTGCTCGACAAAACAGCTAAACGAGCGAGAGCTGCAGCGCGCACCTCGTGCGTGACTTCTCCCACTTTGCCAAATCCCATAACAGCACCTGCGCAAAGACTGCCAGTGAGCCCAGGAAGGCGACGAACTAGCTCCTCGATCTGCTCCGGTGCCTGAACGTAAGTTTTCAACGTGGCGACAGAGCGCTGCTGAGCCCATGTGACAAGCATTTGGCTCAGAGCCGCCTCGCCGCCGCACCCGAAATGGCGTAAGTTCTGTGGCAAAACAAGGGGCTCACTTCCAGGTGCACCGGCTATTTTACGAAGGACCTGCTCAATGCTAGCAAGGCTTGAAAGTGTTGGAATTCGCACGGTCATCTTCTTGATCCATCTAATCTATGTCCGGGCTCATCCGGGAAGAAATGCCCTTGATCGCTCACCGGGTGATCAAGCTTTCATTTCGAGCGTACGTTGTGAATGGTGATGACACTAGGTTTCGTTACGGCCCTGTCATGCAGGGCCACCCCTATCACCCAGCAAACCCGCCTATCTGCGGGTTTGCTGTTTCCGAAATGTTGACATCTTTCACAAAAAACTGCGCCAATACCGCTAACCTCTCCAACACCGTATTCCGCGCAATAGACACACCCAACAACTGTTGATAAGCAACTCAAATCTTAAATTTTGCGCGTAGCCATAGTGCGCACAGTAACGTGTGATTGCGTTATGTTATGTTACCTGCAAAGCCGCACGCTTATGGATGGGTTCGCAGAATTTGGCTAGATCATCAACTGTACTTTGTTCAGACGGCCTATCAGGGATTTAAGTTAAGTTGCAATTTTTCATTATCGTCAAAACGTACTACATTTCGTATACGACGTCGAATATCGCTCGCGCTTGGATTAGACACGAGGCCCTTACCAATCAACCTTCGCATTGCCTCCTGGATCTCGGAAGGAAAACA
>JBFXIU010000246.1:0-4912 GCA_050175615.1 Porticoccaceae bacterium
ATGCCTAATTTTTGATCCAACTGGCGAGAAGGACTACAATAATGCAAAAATTGTTTGGCAAAGCAAGCATTTACCTCTATATATTACTATTGTTATCGCCCCCGCCTGTGTCTTGTGCAGAGCAAGATCCAGTCAAATTCTTAACCGACTTTTACACGTGGTACATACCAGCCCAAAGTGTAATGTATGCAGAATATCATAGCAACATATATCTCTATGTAGCGCGAGAGACTGTAGAAAAAATTAAAAAACAGCCCCAAAATCCTGGGTACGACAGAACGGATTATTTTCTCAAGCTCAGTGACGCCCCCAGGGATATGAATGGTGTAAGCATAGTGGTTTCTCCCGTAGAAACGCTTGGCCCTGACACTTTAGTGACCGTAGTGACTATTGTTCATATTGATAAATTTGGGCATCGTTTTCCTGATGGTGTCATTGTCGTTGTTTTGAAAAAAATTGAAGGGAAACTCAAAATATTTAAATGCATCGATGCTTACCCTGAAGCCTGAGTTATTTCAAGGAGAATTGAGGTGACTACGATACGTTGCATATTATTTTGCTTACTTGTCATCTTTATGATGCCAGGAAAAACTCAATGCAAATCCAACTCCGCTGAAGATCATGTCAAGGAATTTTACCAGTGGTACATTCGCTGAGGAACAAACATAACAATTAACAGCGATCTATCGAAATATGTCGATGGATGCGTATTGAAAACAATACGCATTTTATACGAAAGGAATTATTTTGAAACTGGTTATTTCACAAGGTCACAGGACTATTGGGATGAATGGCTTGATGTTATGGTTGTTCACAAAGAAATGAAAATCAACGACACAACAAGCGTGGTGCCGATATCGTTTAAATTCTCAGAGGACAAGCAGCACCATCTTCTCGTTTTTGTCAGAAAAGAAAAGGACGGCTGGCGTATAATAAAAGTCTCCGATACAGATGACTTTTACGAATAAATACTACATGTTACTTTCACACAGTTCTCAAATACCATGACAAACAACCTTCAAGGCGACAACAGCTACAACAACCGCCACACGAAGAACTTGCCGCATGCGCCCTCCCGCCGGGTTGGCGTTTCGTTCCCAGCGATCCTTGCCGGGGCCGGTCCGCCCTGGGCGTCCGGCACCGAGCAAACCCTCTCCTGACAAGCTTCTTGCATACTCATCCACACCCGTCGAAAACTCGGACGGGCTTGGCTTGGTCCGGTCGCTTCGACTGGCCCGTCGCGTTCCTGTTTTGAACGAGTTTTCATGCGACGGCTGGGCCTGAGCGTCACGAAGGCCCCGCCAAGTCTTGCCAATCGGGGCGAACCGGGCTAGCTACCGCGCAGGCCCGGCGAACGCGTGTCGCCTGGCCAACATGCCAAGGAGGTTTTTCCATGTCCGCCCCTACGCTCAAGCTGGGCATTCCCAAAGGCAGCCTGCAAGAGGCCACCGTCAAACTCTTCGAAAAGTCCGGCTGGAAGATCAAGGAGCATCACCGCAACTATTTTCCCGAAATCGACGACGACGACATCACCTGCTCCATGTGCCGCGCCCAGGAAATGAGCCGCTACGTGGAGTCGGGGCTGCTCGACTGCGGCCTGACCGGCAAGGACTGGATTCTCGAAAACCAGTCCGATGTGGTGGTGGTGACCGACCTCATCTATTCGAAGGTCAGCTCGCGTCCGGCGCGCTGGGTTCTGGCCGTGGCCGGCAACTCGCCCTTCAAGCGCCCCGAAGACCTGCAGGGCAAGCGCATCGCCACCGAGCTGGTGGGCTACACCACGCGCTATTTCAAGCAGGCCGGCATCGACGTCGAGGTGGAATTTTCCTGGGGAGCCACCGAGGCCAAGGTCGTGGAAGGCCTGGCCGACGCCATCGTGGAGGTCACCGAGACCGGAACCACCATCAAGGCCCACGGGTTGCGCATCATCGCCGAGGTGCTCATCACCAACACCCAGTTCATCGCCAACAAGCAAGCCTGGGACGATCCCTGGAAGCGCAAGAAGATCGAGAACATGGTCCTCTTGCTGCAAGGCGCGCTGCGGGCCGAAAAGCTGGTGGGCGTCAAGATGAACGTGCCCGCCGGCGGCATGGACAAGATCATGGCCCTGCTGCCCAGCCTGACCTCGCCCACGGTGGCCAACCTGTACAATTCCGACTGGTTGTCCGTGGAAGTGGTGGTCTCGGACGCCACGGTGCGCGACCTGATCCCCAATCTGCGCGACGCCGGGGCCGAAGGCATCATCGAATATTCGCTGAACAAGGTCGTCTAGCCTTTTCCCGACGGAAGGCCCCTTCGCCTTGAAGCGGGCCTTCCGCCGGCGTTTGCGGCCATACGGCCGCCCCCCCATAATTCGCGCGCATTTCTTTCTCCCTCGCCGCTTCCGGGCCGATCCCGCCCAAACGCGTCTTCCCTTGTCAGTCGTCGTATCGCCAACGCCCAGACCGCACCTTTCCTGACGCGCTTCTGAAACGCCTGGGGCACGCAACTTTTTTTCGGAAACTTCCCACATAGCCCTCTATGGGTGGCGCTCGCCTCGCGCCTGAATACAATGCCTCCCCATCTTCCCGGCGCGCCGGAGAGTCCGACGACGCCGACGTGCTCCGTTTCGTGGAGCTCACCGCCAACCACGCGGCCCTGGACGAGTAGCCGAGGTCGTAGAGGAGATAGTGCATGTTCGAGTCACAAAAAAACCAATTCCTGGACGCCGACACAAGCCGCGCTCAGGCGCAGCCCATGAGCTCCCCGGTGACGTCCTGGAATCAGGCCGAGGCTGCCCGTTTCGACTCCAGCCCTAACGACTCCGCCCGGGGGCCAGCCGGCGCGACTCCCGCTTTTGGAAACGCGACGCCGGACTGGAAAAGCACCATGAAGAACAACTACACGGCCAGCCTGTCTGACGGAGACCCGCTGGACGGCGTGGCCTGGGCCAAACTGGCGGCGATGCGGGTGAAACCCTCCGCAGCCGCAAAAGGGAATGCGGAGGCGAGCAACGAGCCGGGCGCGGCTCCGTCTTCGGGCGCCCCGGAACAGCCGAATCAGCCCGCCGCCGCGAACGGCAACGGGAACGGGAACCTGCAAACCGGCGGGCAGCAAACGCAACCCCCTGAAGCGTCCAAATCGACCATGCGGCCCGACCTCGGGGAGTCTGTAAAGCAGTACGAGAGCGGCAAGGATGGACCGTCGTGCATTTCGTCCGACAATAGTTACGGGTCATACCAGATCATACCGAGCAACATTCCAAAGTTTTTGAGTTTGCCTGAAACTCAAAAATATGCTCCAGCGTTTGCTGGACTGAAGCCTGGATCGCCGGCTTTCAATGCAAAATGGAAGGAGATTGCGGCCAAAGACCCTGACGGATTGCATCAGGCGGAGAAGGCGTTCATCTATCGCAATCTCTATCTGCCAATGCTCGAAAAAGCAAAACAAGGTGGGTTCGACACGAGTAACCCGGCCATCCAAGACGCCATTTGGTCAGGCTCTATTCAACACGGAAGATTTAGGACTGTTATCGCATGGGCATCAGCGAATAATCGTTTGAAAGATAAGAGTCCAGAGGAGCAAATCAAAGAACTCTATGCGTCGAGGACATACTATGCAAACTTTCACAATGTAAAACCAGAAAGCGGCGAAATAAGGTATGTAAAAGAATTGCAATCTGTGCTAAATAGAAATATAATCTACCAGGAATCGAAGCGAATCCCAAAATAGCCATCACAGCAATTGGCAGCATATCAGAATGCAACAGCGGACATGCTGTTGCATTCTGATGTTTTAAGCAAAATATATTATGATAATAGCCATTAATATATGGAACTTCAATGAGTAGTATATGTCTGGTGCATAGTTACATGTTAAATTCCCATTAGGCAAACTGCCGTAAGCATGCCAAAAATACGATAGCCGTAACAATACCTAAACAAACACTTGTTAAAATGCACCACCAAGGCAATTACTATGCAATATAATTAGCTGTTTCCATTAGTTACGATGCCACTTCCACTCATCACCTGACCGAACAATCTTTACCACACCCCTGCCAAGCCGCACATCCTTAGAGTTAACTTCATCTCTACTGTATAAAACATACTCTACACTCCAAATAATTTTGTTGTTTAAATTTGATTTATTCATGCGAACTACTTCGACACCAATTCGAGAATCAAAATCAGCGCAATCTTGATCCCCAACCTCTGTCACGGAGCAGACCGCTTTTTTAATGGCTTTTGCTGAAGGTTCAATATCTACATCTATTTTTCTAACATTATGCACAATAACAATATCTTTATTTTGGTTCAATTCACACTGTATCTCGCATTCGTCCAAAATACCACACTTATTGAATATTGATCTTGCTACCTCAGAATCAGTAAGGAACACACAGCAGTCTGGATCCAGACTGTATATTGCGGAGTCGGATGTTCCAGTGACAAGTTCCCCTCGTACCGTCACTGTCCGCGCACAAGCCTGAGTCGCCAAGGCGACAACCAATACAACCGTCACAAGAAGAACCTGGCGCATGCGCACTCCCGTCGTTGAGTTTGGTTCGACTTGGCTCCGCGCCGGCTGCGCAGGGTCCGGTCCTGTGCGGGGCTCATTCTCACAAAGCGCGCCAAAAAGCCTTTCGAATACTTGTTGTATAATTAATAACGTACAAGGAGATACACGTCAAAACCTTTGGAAGGGCTTTGGCCTGGTCAAGCCGGAGGAAGGACGCACGCGTTTTCGCCCAACGCGTCACGCACGGCGACACGACTTCATCGACGGACGACGACGCAACCCCACTTGAAGTTTTTTGGAAGGAGGGGGTTTGGGGGAGGGAACCTTTTGTTCACAAAAGGTTCCCTCCCCCAATTCTTACGCTCTTCTCTTCTCCCCACTCCCAACGCACCACGTGCGGCGTTTACGAAAT
>JBFXIU010000247.1:0-4889 GCA_050175615.1 Porticoccaceae bacterium
TGGTCGAAGAACTGCCAGGAATCAAGCCCATCGGGACATTGCAGCCAGATATAAAGCGGCGGTGTGTTCTGGCCGGTTTGAAGCTGGTAATCCAACAGGCTTTCCATACACATTTCAGCATTCTGGGATTCACCATGCCGACCGCGCATCTGGAGCACCGGGTCCCTGGCCAGGAACACAGAAGTATAGTAAGTGTGGCTGGTGAGCAGCATCGCATAGCTATACGGAATATTCAAATTCACATAGCTCGGCTTGCCTTTTTGCCGGTTCCCCTTCCTGGCGTTGTCCAAATCATCCTCAGGAATATACATCATGAAGGTATCTTCAGACTCTTGCCACTTGACCGAGCGGAGATCCTGAGCTTCTTTCGAGGCCTTCCACCGCTTGTCAAACTCGCTCATTATCCGGCTGTGCTGCTTACTGCCCAGCGGAATATGGAAAACCCCAGGGGCCAACGGGACTCCCTGCTGCAACTTATCTTGTTCTGTCATGGCATATGCCACGCCGACTAAGGCGCGTTCCTAAAGTTTAATTGCGGCGGAGCCTCGTCAACCTCAACCGCCTCACCTTCAATCCAATCCCCGATAGCTTGGTTCTGCCCCCAGGTAATGCCCATCGCCACAGCATCCACTACGTCATCGTGGTTCCCACTCAAGGGACTGTACTCCGTAAACTGTTCGATGAACTTCGTGTGCGACGATTTGCAGAAAAGCCTGCCATATCCACTGGTTTCTCCTAGCGCCTGGACAATCCGGTCAGACTTGCGCCGGCGATCCTGCACCTGATAAACCGGGACATACACGCGCTTCTCCCGCATCTGGGTTTCCAAATACCAAGCCAACACTCTTTGATAGGCGATCGCCTCAACCACGATCCCCAACGGCCTGTAGCGCCGTATAAATTCAAAGACGGATTTCGCAACCATCTCGGGAGTTTGGCCGGTCTCAGCCACATAATCAACAAGGTACACATTGTCTTTAGAGAAGCCAAGTACTGCCACCACGTTATCGTCAGCATCTTTGGAATCACTCGACGCCGGGTCAATCGAAATGACAAAGGTAACCTGATCCGGCAACACTTCCCAGTAGACCAGCGAATCACTTCGAAAGCTCGCGGTTTCCTCGGAGATAACCTTACACTCTTTTTCCCGCATCCACACCGCAAGGCGCCCGGATCGGATATAGTCCTCTTTGACCTTGAGCAATTCCTCAGTCGGGTAACGGCTTTCCCAGCGGCTTTTCCCGCGCTCATCAAAGATGCCAAAGCGAATGCCCTTCCAGGCCGGGTCGTTCTGACAGGTCTCAATAAGGTCAAACTTATTCTTCGGGGTATCCAGCAGAACAATCTTCGCATCCGGGGATTCGCTGCGGGGACTGAGCGAGTTAATCAAAGCGCCGAAGAACAGATTCGACTCCTTACGCCGCTGCTCTGCACTGCCGCTGGCCTCGTCCGTCGAGGTATCATCGCACAGGATAAGATCCGGCCGGTAATCATCTATGTTGAACCCGCGGAGCTGCCCAGTGATACCCAACGCGACTACTGTGATCGGGGTGTCTGTGACCTCGTTCCAGATTTCAATATGATCATCTGTCCACTTTGCACCCTTGCGCAATCTAAAGGTATCCCGCCAAAACGGGTTATGCTCGACCTGTCGCTTGATCCAACGCAGGGTCAGTATCGAGTGCCCCTGGCTGGCCGAGACCACCATGATAGTTCTTGAAATGTTGTAGGCAATCCGTTGGCTCAGATAGACCCGAAGCAGGGTCGTCTTCGCCCCGTCCCGGAACACTTCAATAGCAATCTGGCGATTGCCCGGGTCATACAGTTCCTGCCCGATTTGATCGTGAAACGCAGGGGATTCCTGCCGCATTGTCTTGGGAAAAAAGATTCGACCGTATCGGGTAAGGCTGGTCGCCCCCACCATAACCGCCTCGCGCGGGGAGATCGCTACTTGATTCAGGGACGCCATATATGCACCTTAAAGCCACTATGCGGAATATCCACATCACAGGCCAGAATAACCTTCTCGGGAAAAACCACAGCCGGGTCGTACCACTTAACCACCTCACACACTTCAATCTTCCAAAGGTGCTTTGGGAACATTGTCTGGAGAACAGGTGCATAGAGCTTGCGGGTCTGCCACCAGGCCAATTCGACGTGTTGATACTTCACCTCGACGATAGTAATCACCCCACGGGCCAAGTCCCAGATCAACCCATCGGGCTGGCACCAGCGCCATTTCCCCGCATCGAAGAACTTGATCCAGGGGCTCGCGAGGTAGTGCTCGCCATAAAAGGAATCCAGATATTCATGGACTTTCTTTTCATAGCGAATTCCCTCGGCCCGACGACCGCGGTAGCAGCGTTTCTTGAGGTTCGGGGGAACGCTGAAGTGAGCCGCGCGAGGCTCGTGGGCAGGCCGGAACCCGGCGGGCACCAGAAGGTCGAGGCTACCTCTCACTCGTCGGCGCCCGGCTCGGGGATGGGGACGGCTTCGCCTTGGATAGCCGCCCGGAAATTCCCCTGGTTTCGCATAACTTCGCGGGCCGCGTCCAAGTCATCCTGGCTGAGCATAAACACGTTTTGCTGGTTGACCTGGACGCCCTGCCCAGCGTTGAACCCGTTCCGGGCGCTAGCTGGTGCATACCCCATTCTATGCAATGCCTTGTCCGCCGCGTCCAGAATATACTCCGGGTCTTCACTCTGCGCAATGCACCCGGCCAGCTTATCCAGCGCAATATCCGTAACCACCCGGAGTTTCTCGGGAATGCTTTGCGCGCAGTGATTATGGATGTTCTTGAGCTTTTCTTGGAATTCCGCCTGGAACACATCACTATGGATAACCGTGCTGAGCCAGGCTTGGGTCACCCCGAAGTGCTCGGCGCACTCCCTGAGTGGCTTGTCCGGATTTAAGACCAGCCAATTCATTATCATGCTATGCTTGTGAGAAATCCGCTGGATCTGATTTTCTGCCATCTTAAAGGTACCTTGACTGAGGCGGGCGCCCGGGAAGGATGAGCATAGACTGGGAGTGGATGGCTGTCCAGTGCTGGTTGGAATTAACCGGGCGCTTAATTCCAATTTAACTCTAAAAATCCGTGAGGACATTCCCCCCCAGTATGCGGGGTACAAAGGGGGGCGGGTGGGTATGCACGCTAAGTCATTGGTTTCATTGAAGAAAATCCCCCGCTTGCATTCCCCGTGGAGCAGCGTATAATTCTTCACATGGACGCAGGGATTGAAACAAAAACCCCAGCGGTCATGCAAGGCCGGTACATGGTGTACCTGCCCCAAGTCGATCTTTAACCTTTCAATATGGAGGCCTATCATGGCACAAAAATTTCTTAGCAAGATCATGCCTGGTGATGTTACCGGGAAGGTAAACGTGGTGCAATTCGTTCTCGGCAATGGTTTGAAGGTCGAGGCGGATATGGCGGAACTGCCAGCGGCAATGGTAACGCAACTCGCATTGCATGGGTTGAGTCAGAAGGTTGGTGATGCGGCCGCCGGGTTCTCGAAGGCCGGGGATTACAGCGGCGCGTTCGGGGCTATGCAGCAGGTTGTTGATAACCTGTATGCCGGGCAGTGGAGTACGCGCGGACAGGGTGGTGGTATCAGTGATCTGGTGCAGGCGATTGCCGAGCTGCGCGGGGTTGAGTTGGATGCGGCGCAAGCGGCAATCGACGCGATGGATGAGGAACAGCTCAAACGCGTTGCTAGCCATCCGCAAATCAAGGCGAAGGTAGCCGATCTCAAGGCAATGCGGCTGGCGAAGGCTGCGGAAAACGCACCGGATCTGGATGAGTTGCTGGACATCTAAACGGAGACAGGCCGGGGAAACCCGGCCTGGAGTATGCATATGAATCAGGATTTTCGATCATTCAGGCCGCGCAAAATGCGAATCAGTAAAATGCTTTGGCAGTGCGGGGCTTATGCCACAGCGCGGCACTTGAAACTGCGAGGATATACCTGCGAGGAAGCCTTGCAGATTATCCGAGTTAATCTACTGAAGAGGTGAAACGGGGGAGGTGAAAAGGGGGAGGCGAAAGGGGGAGGCGAAAGCCTCCCTTTTTTATGCCTATGCCACTTGCATTTGGCGCTTGGGGTACTTGCTGTGCTTGGGGTACTTGCTGTGCATTCTCGAGGCCGGCACAAGTGCCGGAGGGCTGGGAGGCGACAGGGATTACCTTGCCGAGGCGGGCGCGGGCCTTGCAGATTGGCGCTTGCAGTGGCTAGGGCATTAATGGGGCAGATAATAAATCATTATCACCCCGATCAATGCTATCTGCCATGTTCATGCTCCTTTCCAAGTTGAATAAAATACCGCTTTCTCGCATCATGAAAATCAACTCGACATTTGGTTGAGCAAAATTTCGCATTGGCGCGTTTTTTACTGATAGCCTTATGACACTTCTGGCAGGTTCGAGTTAATTCCTTTGCGAGAAGTTCGCGGAGACTGGTAACAGGATCTAGGGACATTCGAGGACTCCTGGTTGGGGGTTGTGGGCGTTTCTACGATTGGGGGCCATCGACGTGGCTATGAACCGTATCTACGGATTGTATCCCCCACCAAAGCCCTACACAAGGCCTTGCCCGGCATATCCTCCCCGGCGGATTCGCCCCCCGGATGCGGGCCAATCCCTGTATTGCATTATCCTGCAATCATGGCTAATATTCTGCAATTGAAGCATTGAACGCATTAACACTGTTGAACCATTCCCCCCCATAAAGGGGGCAGATAATACTCTGTTATCTTCCCGGTTAAATCATCAGGGAAGTGACATTGCAGCGTTTCTAAGGTTCTAAGTTTTTTTTTTCCTACTGAGATATATAAAGAGCTCTATGGGGTGGCAAGGTAGTGCATTAACCGGGCGAAGTATGGGGGGGAAT
>JBFXIU010000248.1:0-4888 GCA_050175615.1 Porticoccaceae bacterium
TCCTTCTGCTTTGCGCCCTCTGTGTTCGTTGCCGCAGCGGGTGAAGCGGACCTTGTCTTGGATTTCACTGCGTGTATTCCCAAAAGCCGTTCCACTCCAGCGGTATATCCGGTGCTTTCCGGCTGGGCCAGCGGGGTCAGCAATGCCAGTTCATCATACTGCTGCTCCAGTTCCGGTACATAGGGCAGCACAAAATCCGTGCCGCCGTATTGCTGGGCGGCAGACTCCCAATCCTGCCCTGCTTTCAGGTTGCCGATTACGGTCTGATGGGTGTCCGTTCGGAAACGGCTGTCCGCCAGCATGGGATTATGGGTCAGATAATAGGAAATGCCTTTTTAGTTGGCTGTCCCCAGCCTTAAAACCTTGTCGGCAAGCTCTATCGCCACAATGGAGGCTGGGTCAGCTTCAAATGCAGAGGTACAGTCGATGATGACATAATCGGCCAGATACCGAAGCAGGATAAAAAACTCTACTGCCTTATCCCGTGTGATTTGCGGATACCGCATCAGGCTTTCTCCAGCCCGGTATCCCAAAAAGCTGATGTATTCGTTCTTTTCTGTCGGCACGCAGGCATTCAGGAGCTTGGCCTGTGTCAGTGCCGGAGCCGTCAAAAGACTGCCCAGCGAAGTGTCGTGATTCGTATCGGCAGGCAGGACTATGGGAATGACCGGTGTAAACGGATCGCAGAATACCACAATGACATTCTTTTTTGCCGCCGAAAGCGTAAGGGCAAGTTTAAGGGCAGCGGTGGTTTTCCCGCTGCCCGGACTGCCCATGACGGCAATCATCTTGTCTTTTATCATAAAATTTTGCCCTCCATTCCTTATTCCTGCCCTGCGGATTCTGTACCGCTTTCCGCTGTGTCATCGGAAGAAATACCGGCAGGCGATGCCCCCGCGCTATGGTTATCTTCGCTTTCATAGGTCAGCCCCTCGCTTTTCACAGGATAAAGGGCCTCCAGCACCTTCATCTGCTCATCCAAGAACTTCTGTGCATTTTCCGCACTCCCACGATACACAAGGGCGGCATGGAGCTTTCCGGTCTGCTCCAGTTCAGCAAGAAGCGTTGCCTGTTCGGGAGTAGCAAGAACGGTAATGGTGCTGGCAAGCTCTGTATCTCTGTCGTCTTTGGGCTGCTCCTGAAGGTTGCGGTCGTTGCCGCTGCTGTCGGTAGCTGCAATGATTTCAACATATTGCAGTTCCGCGGGAATCAGCGTTTTACGGGCCTCTCCCACATCACTGGCAATCAGGGAAACAATGTCGCCGCGCTCCAGCTTGCCAGAAAGCCCTGCCGCAAAACTCTTGATGGTAACGGAAATGGCTCTGTTCGTGCCGTCCAGTCCACTGAGATATTCATTTTTCAGCATAGGTGTGTCGGACAGCTTGGTTTTCAGGATGTAATCACCTTTGTAGAGGTCAGTATTGGCGTATTTGCCGATGACATCCTCTTTTTTATACACCACATCAAAGGGCAGATTGTAGCCGCCTGCTTCTACGGTAGAAATCTGCCCTGCGGTAATCTGATCGCCCTTTTTGATTTCAGTGGTAACACGCACCAGCTCCACCTTGGATTTGAGAGCGTCGTTGAACATGGGCGTCAGCCCAAAGCAGATGAGTAGGGCTGTGATGATACACAGCAGCCCCACGACAATTCGGTTTTTCAGTAGATTTTTCATTTTGTTTTTTCCTCCATATCAAAATTTAAGTTGGGAAAAGCGCCATAAAGCACCCAAAGGCAAGAAAGGGCGCAAGGGGAAGGCTCTTTTGCTCCCTGCAAAAAGCACGGTTCCAGAGCAGAGCAGCCACAAGCCCCCATATCATCATCCAGACACCCCCTGTCACACCGAGGGCAAAGCCACTGGCCGCCATCAGCTTTACATCGCCGCCGCCGATTTTTTCTGTTTTCAGGGCGGCAATCAGAAATGGCAGGGGAACCAGCAGGAAACCCAAAAATGCGGGCAGGGGTTGGAAGTGAATCAACCCCGCCATAGCGATGAGCAGATGCAGGGGATCAGGGATTTCATAGGTCGCAAGGTCAAAAACGCCTGCCACAATCAGCACCCCGCACAACAGGATACAGCGAAGTGCCGTGGGCGTAAAACCATATAGAGCAAGAAAAACAGCCGCTACCGCCGCAAAGATATGGGCGGTAAAGACTGTGTCTTTCTTTATGATTTTTCGGATGGACATATCGCACAGCCAGCCGACAAAAAAGGCAAGCAGGACGCAGGCCAAAAAACTATTTAGGTGTTCATTCCATACCATTCAGGTTATCCACCGCCTTTACTTGCTTTATTGCCTCCCGAATATCAAGGCCGTCGATTTCATTTCCAAGGCAGACCCAGCCATCATACTGCTGTCTTGCGAACAGTTCTGCGCGGGGAATATCCCCCATAAGCTGTTCAATGCGGCGGCGTACCTCGTCCGGCTTTTTGCTGTGGCGCTCTACCGGCGTATCTACAATGCAGTGAACCGCCTTGGATAACCGTTTCGGTCTGCCTTTGGTGGCAATCAGGCACAGTTCGGGGTTGGCTCTTGTCCAGAAGCCCAACCCCCAAAACCATTTTTCCGTTTGTTTTTTGCACCGCTTGACCCAGCAAAAGCCGAGGGTTTTATAGGTAAAGCCCCAGCGCCTGATTGCTTCCAAGCCCTCCAGCAGACAAGGGAATGTGACCCATAAGAATAGAACACAGTCATCATCTGCAATCCCATCCACATCAAGATTGTAAATATCCTCGGCATCCATGGTGGAATAGTGATTTTCCGCACTGCGCCCCTGCCCCTTTTTGGAATATACTTTTTAGGACCAGGGCGGGTCTACATACAGGACACCAAACCTCATCGTCCACCTCCCGGCAGGCGCAGGCCAATTTCATAGACAATATTGACGGTCACGGCATTGCCTGCCTGCCGGTAAAGCTGGGCATCGCTGATACCGGCAGCTTTCACACGGTCAAACAGGTAATCTTCAAAGGCTTGGAGCCTCCAGCACTCCCTCGGAGTCAGCCTGCGGATACGACAGCACAGAAGAACGCCCATGCTCCCGCCTGTCATCAAAGTTTGGGAACACTGGCGGCCGACACGCCCTCTGCTTTTCTTGCTGTTTGGATAAGCCAGATTGATTCCATCGCCGGGGTATGCCATTGTATGGCCGTCTTTTTTATCCTCACGGATAGGAAGTCCATCTTTCCACCCTTCACAGCAGCACAGCAAAATACCGTGCTGATCCTGTGTTGTCAGGGTAAAGCTGGGTTCTCCCGGCTCTTTGAACCGCCTGCCGTTCTGGCGCTTTTCCATGCGGTCGGGGGTAATGACCGCCATCACGCAGTCCGGGTGTCCATGGCATAAAAAAATACCGGAGGTTTCCCCCCGGTGGTTGCCGATACCTGAATACTGCCTTGCCCGAATACACCGGGCGTTTTCCGTCAGCTCCGCATCCTCATTCATATCAATAAAAGCGGCACAGGTCTGGACTTGTGCAGGAACGGCGACCTTTAATCCCTCTCCCTTATTCGTCGTGAGTGTTGGCGAAAGGCCGTGCGTGTCGTATACGTTTCCATTCATACCATTGCCGCTCGGATTGGTATTGCCCAAGCAGACAATACCTCCCGCATGACTGCTCCGCCCGATATCCTGATTGAAGGCGGTGAACGCCTCACAGGGCGGAATTTCTGAAAGCACGGCATTCTGATCCTGATTTCGGTTCAATCCCCTAAAATCACTGGCGGTCAAGGTATGGGCATGGCTGATAGCGCCTGTAATACCCTCCCTTCGGTTGACCGATACAGCATAAAGCCCTGTTCGTCCGGCAAAGCCGCCGCCCTCTGCCGTCAGGGTGACGGAAACACCGCTTATGTCATAGACCCGTTTTCCTTGGCTTCCCCCGATAAGCTGCTTAACAGGCGCTGTGTTTGCTCCGCCGATAGGAAATACTTTTCGTCCACGGATTCCTCCAAAATGTCCAACAAGGTACACTCGCTCCCGGTGCTGGGGGACGAGGAAGTCTTTTGAATTGACGGCCTGCCATTCACAGTCATACCCAGCTTCCCATATTTCAGTGAGAACAGTGGTAAATGCCCCGCCACGCTCGCTTGACAAAAGATGCTTAACGTTCTCAACGATAAGCTGCTGGGGTCGATCTTCGGGATTCGTGCTTTTGAGCAGGCCAACGACTGTAAAAAACAGTCCGCTTCGGCTTCCTCTAAGACCTTCCATGCGTCCTGCGATGGAAATGTCAGTGCAAGGAAACCCAAAAGTCCAGATTTCAGCTTTTGGAATTTCTCCTGCTCGGATTTGTTTAATGTCTTTGGCGTACCATTCGCCTTTGCAGTTTTTTCCATCACAGTTTTTCCTCACCTCCGGTTTACACATCATAGAAAAATTAGAGCCTGCATCCTCCCGGTAAGGGCAGGGCGCAAGCTCGTACATTGCCATATAGCTCTTGTTTGCGTATTTATCAATTTCGACATGACCCACACAGGTATGTCCGCTTCTTTCGAGACCTCTACGGAATCCGCCGATCCCTGAAAAAAGGTCAAGAAATGTCAAGTTGTTTCCTCCTTTACTTCATACCCCACTCATCTCGCATACGATAGGGCTAAATCTGCTGGCTGCGCCAAAACCGTATCATATCCCGGATTTGGTCTACCACACTTTGATTGTTCTGGTCTTTCGTACACATCATCACCGAGCCGAAAATGCCGGATAGGACTGCCACTACGGTCAATGCCACATTTCCAGCAATCAGCCATAAAAGGGCAGCCACCGCACCGCCGAACAGGGAGCCGATTACGCTTTGCATCAGTTCTCGTTTACCAAAGCCGTTAAATAGCTCGTTTTCCGCCTTTACACCGGTGGGGATATACAGGTTGATTTCATTTGCCACACGG
>JBFXIU010000249.1:0-4875 GCA_050175615.1 Porticoccaceae bacterium
AACCAGCAGATTGGGAATACGAGTCGGCAGGACGTCGGGAATCTTTTCCTGACCATCGTAGTTGTCGACGAAATCGACGGTTTCTTTTTCCAGATCGGCAAGCAGGGAATGGGAAATCTTGGCCATGCGAATTTCGGTGTAACGCATGGCAGCAGCGGAGTCGCCGTCGATGGAGCCGAAGTTGCCCTGGCCATCCACCAGCATATAGCGCATCGAAAATGGCTGCGCCATACGCACGATGGTGTCGTAAACGGCGGAATCGCCGTGGGGATGGTATTTACCGATAACATCACCCACCACCCTGGCAGATTTTTTGTAGGATTTGTTCCAGTCGTTTTTGAGTTCGCTCATGGCGAAAAGGACTCGGCGATGAACCGGTTTAAGGCCATCGCGAACATCCGGCAACGCCCGACCCACAATCACACTCATGGCATAGTCGAGGTAAGACTGCTTCAGCTCGTCTTCAATATTGACAGGCTGAATTTCTCTGGCTATTTCACCCATAGTTTGTTGTTCCAGGTTATTTTTTCGATTGCTCCAGAGACACTTTAAGAGCCACTTTAAAAGTGTTTCTACCCCCTGAGCACAAGCGCGGCAGTATAGCACAGCTTAACCCGGTTGGGTTCACTGCAGACGCTATGGTAGGCGGGGCAGGTTAAGGCCGACAGATTCAGAATAAAGCCTGTTTTGCGGTATACTTTCGGCCTTTCCAACAGGAGCACCCATGACCCCAGAAGCTGTCGATCTCGTTATCAACGCCAGATGGATTATTCCTGTAATCCCGGAAAATGCTGTATTTACAGATTGTGCCGTCGCCGTACACAATGGCGCTGTTGTCGCAATTTGCCCCAAAGCCGAAGCTGGCAGGCGTTTTGCGGCAACACAGGTTGTCGACCTCGGCAATCACGCCCTGATTCCCGGGCTTGTCAACGCCCACGGCCACGCCGCCATGACCCTGTTCAGAGGTTATGCCGACGATCTCAATCTCAATAGCTGGCTCAACGATCATATCTGGCCGGCAGAAACCCGCTGGGTTAGCGAAGAATTTGTCCGCGACGGCGCCGAACTGGCCATTGCCGAAATGATTAAAAGCGGCACCACCTGTTTTGGCGACATGTATTTCTTCCCCGACCAGGTGGCGGAAGCCAGTCGCGACCTGGGCATGCGCAGCCAGGTCGCCTTTCCCATCATCAATTTTGCTACCGCCTGGGCGCGGGACGGGGATGATTACATCCACAAAGGGCTCGCCCTGCGGGACAACTTCAAAGGCAACGACCTGGTAACCATCGCTTTTGGCCCCCATGCGCCCTACACCGTTGACGATCGCCTTTTTGAAAAAGTGGTCACCTACGCCAACGAACTGGATGCGGCAATTCAGGTGCATCTCCATGAAACGGTGTTTGAAGTTGAGGATGCCATTCGCTCCACCGGCCGCAAACCCATTCAGAGACTGATGGAATTGGGGCTGCTCTCTGCCAATACCCAGTGCGTCCACATGGTGGCTCTCGACGCTGAAGATATTGATCTGATCGCCGACAGCAGAGCCCACGTGATCCATTGCCCAAAATCCAACATGAAGCTGGGCAATGGCAGTTGTCCTGTCACCAGTCTTCTCAACAGGGGCGTCAATGTGGCCCTGGGCACGGATGGTGCCGCCAGCAATAACAGTCTGGATATGTTTGCAGAAATGCAATTTGCCTCACTTCTGGCAAAAGGCACCAATGCAGACCCAACGGCTCTCGATGTTCACCAAACCCTGCGAATGGCCACCATCAACGGAGCTCGCGCCCTGGGAATGGAAAATAAAATCGGCAGTATAGAAGCGGGAAAGTCGGCGGATTTGGCGGCTGTGGATCTTTCAGGAATACACCAGCAACCGGTTTATCATCCGCTTTCCCAGCTCATTTACACCCAGTCCGGCAACAATGTCAGTCACGTCTGGATCGCCGGGAAGCAACTGCTTAAAAATGGTGAACTTACCCATATCAATGAGGAGGCGCTTATCGCCAGGGCGCAGTACTGGCATAAAAACCTCGCAACCTAACCTTTTGCTGATATCAGAAATAACGGGGAACACCTGGCTATGGCCACAGACACCGATTTTAAGGACGCCAACTTCGACCCGGGGGAAATTGCCAAATTTGAAGCCCTTGCCTCGCGCTGGTGGGACAGAGAAAGCGAATTCAAGCCTCTGCATCAGATCAATCCCTTGCGCGCAAACTGGATCGATCGCCACGCTCCTGTTGCGGGAAAAAACCTGATCGACATCGGCTGCGGCGGCGGCATACTTTGCGAAGCTCTGGCTCAGCGCGGAGCCATTGTCACTGGCATCGACATGGGTGCAGCCCCCCTTTCTGTGGCCGAACTGCATCGCCTCGAAAGCGGCGTCGATGTGACCTACATTCAAGCCAGTGCGGAAAAAATGGCGCAGAGCCACGGGGAGCGGTTCGATATCGTCACCTGCCTGGAAATGCTTGAGCATGTTCCCGACCCCGCCTCTGTGATCAAAGCCTGCGCACAACTGGTCAAGCCGGGAGGTCACTTGTTCTTTTCCACCATCAACCGCAATCCGAAATCCTATGTTTTCGCTATTTTGGGTGCGGAATATATCTTGAAAATGCTGCCCAAGGGCACCCACGATTACAGTAAATTTATTCGCCCCTCAGAGCTTGGCCAATGGCTGCGCGACGCTCAACTGGATCTGCTCCATATCACAGGAATGGTCTATAACCCCTTGACCAAAAGTTATCGACTTAAAGATGGCGATGTGGACGTGAATTACCTGATCCATGCGGCGAAGCCCGCAGAGGGATACGCCAGTGACTGAATTACCCAACAGCTACAAAGCCGTTCTTTTTGATCTCGACGGCACCCTTCTGGATACAGCGCCGGATTTTGTTACCGCATTGAACCGCATGCTTGCGGAAAAAAAACTGCCCACACAGCCACCTGAAAAAATTCGCATCGCCGTTACCCATGGCTCTGCTGGTCTTATCGAGCTGGGATTTGGCCTCAGCCCAGATGAGGCGGAGTTTGAACCGTTGCGCCAACAATTTCTTGATTACTATTTTGAGTGCCTGACGGAAAATACTCGCCTTTTCCCCGGCATGGAATCGCTGCTTGCCAAGCTCGAAGATTCCGGCATTCCCTGGGGCATCGTCACCAATAAACCGTCCCGTTATACCGACGCCATTCTTGCCAATCTGTGGCTGCCCTCGCAACCGCGAGCCGTGGTTTGTCCCGACCATGTCAAGCGCGCAAAACCAGACCCGGAACCGGTTTTACTGGCATGCCAGCAGCTGGATATATCGCCGCCACAATCTCTGGTAGTTGGGGATCACCGTCGCGACATTGAGTCTGGACTCAATGCCGGCTGTTACACAGTGTCGGCAGCCTATGGCTATATAGACAGCAATGAAAACCCTGAACATTGGGGGGCTCACTACCTGATCAATCACGCATCTGAAATTGACAAGATCCTCTTTATCACTCCCGAAACTGACACGCCCTAGCACATACTGGAAATAACTGTGACGATCTCCTTTGACAGCTATCAACCCGCAACCAATTTACTGGAAAACCGCATTGTTCTTGTTACCGGAGCCGGAGACGGTATCGGCAAAGCTGCGGCACTGGCCTATGCAGCCCACGGCGCCACGGTCATTCTTGCCGGTCGCACCATTGCAAAACTTGAACAGGTTTACGATCTCATTGAGAAAAAAGGCTACCCGCAGCCAAGCATTTATCCTGTCGACCTGAATGGGGCCACCGAAGAAGACTTTCTCACCTTGAGAGAAACTATCGAAACTGAATTTGGTCGGCTTGACGGCCTTCTTCACAATGCTGGCGAACTGGGCGAACGCACACCACTGGCAAATTACAAACTCTCCAGCTGGGTCAAGGTCATGAACCTGAATGTTACCGCCCAGTTTCTACTCACCAAAGCCCTGCTGCCGGTATTGGAAAAATCTCGCGACGCCGCCATTATTTTTACTTCTTCCAGTGTCGGCAGAAAGGGTCGAGCCTTTTGGGGGGCTTATGCAGTGTCAAAATTTGCCACGGAAGGGCTTAGCCAGGTCTTGGCTGACGAACTGGAAGGCGTGTCCAATATCAGGGTCAATTGCCTGAATCCTGGAGCGACGAGAACCCAAATGCGCGCCAAGGCTTACCCCGCGGAAGATCCGCGCACGCTAAAATCACCGGAGCAAATAATGTCCGCGTATTTGTTTTTGATGGGAGCTGACAGCGCGGGCATTAGTGGGCAGTCGTTGGACGCTCAGTAATACCCGCGCACTGAAAATAATCATCATCAACGGCGGGAGATGTCAGCCGCCGCTTCCAGAGCATCGATATAGGCAATAAATTCCCGCACGGAGTGTTGTTGTACTAAGGATTGGCGCAATGCGGTTTTCTCGCTGTCCGAAAGCTTTTCCGCAGATCCTTCGCTGATTTTGGTCAATCCGTAGACCGCAATATCGCCACTGGAGACCTCAACACGACCGTACACAGGAAGATTTATGCTGGAAGGATAGCCAAAAATTGCTTCATTTAGCTCCTTGCCAGCAGAGCTTTCGAAACGGGTCAGGTCGCTGGCGGTTTCCAGTGTCAGCCCTTGCTCGGCAGCCAGGGACTCCAGGCTTTCTCCGGAGCCGATTCTGGCAAGAATGTCATCGGCGGCTCGGCTTGCTTTTTCGCGAGCCTTTTCCGCAAGCAGGGTTTCGATAATCTCAGGCTTTACTGAAGCCAGTGGCGCTTTATGGGCAGGGATAAATTCTTTCACTTTTACAACGCCATAGTGCTGATCACCAATCTCAATAACTTCGCTGGGATAACCATGGGTGAGTACGTCTTCGCTGAACGCGGCCTTGACAATTT
>JBFXIU010000250.1:0-4861 GCA_050175615.1 Porticoccaceae bacterium
CACAAAAATTGAATCAAAAAATCAACCAACCATTTAGTATCGACGGCTACAGTCTGCATATTACCACCAGTATAGGTATCAGCCTTTATCCCGACGATGGCGACAGCGCCGAAACCATCAACAAAAATGCCGACACCGCCATGTACAGATCCAAGGATCAGGGCAAGAATCAGTTCACTTTTTTCGCCGCCGAAATGAATAACCGCGCCGTGCGCCGCCTCGAGCTTGAAAATAAGCTGCGCCTCGCCATCGATGAAAAGCGCTTTTGTGTTTACTATCAGCCGCGGCGAGATACCAACTCCCTCGCTATCATTGGCGTTGAAGCCTTGATTCGCTGGTTTGATCGAGATGAAGGCGAAATTTCACCCTCAGAATTTATTCCTCTGGCAGAAGAGTGCGGCCTGGCGGCGCGAATCGACGAATGGGTCTTGGAGACCGCGTGCAGGGACATGCTCAGCTGGTTTGATGGCAATCCCCCGCCTATCTCACTGTCGGTAAATTTTTCCGCCACCCATTTTATTCGCAAGGATCTACCCCAGGTAATCAGCGCCATTTTGCTGAGAACCGGTTTTCCAGGCTCCCAGCTCGAACTGGAAATTACCGAAAACCTGTTTGGCCCCGACACCACTGACGTTCTCCCCATGTTTCAGGCTTTGAGTAAATTAGGGCTGGAGTTTTCCATCGACGATTTTGGCAAGGCCTACTCCTCCCTCAGCCGCCTCAAGCAACTGCCGCTACAAACCCTGAAAATCGACCGCTTTTTTATTCAGGATGTGGGTATTGATCCCGATGATGAAATCCTGGTGCGCACCATTATCTCCATGGCACACAACCTCGGTCTGAAAGTAGTCGCCGAAGGTATTGAAACCATGGCTCATTACCGATTTGTCAAAGCCCACGGCTGCGATGCCATTCAGGGTTTTCTCTATGGCAAGCCAGCGCCATCAGCAACCATGAGCACACTTTTGAATGACAACGTCAACGTAGAAATGGAACAGGATCAATAATTATCAAGACGGCAGCAACAACCGAACAAACTCGGAAAAATTTCTCTACATTACCCCAAAATAGCTCAGCCGCCACCAAGCATATGTTTACGATATTTTAACGGTGGCACTCCCATGTAACTGGAAAAATACCGGGTAAGATGGCTGTGACTGTGAAAGCCAACCTCTTCCGCGATACGCTCAATACTGAGCTGAGTATTCAACAACAGCATTTTTGCTCTTTCAAGACGTTTATATAAAAGAAATTCGTGGGGAGGCAAGCCTACTTTTTGCTTAAAGACACGGCTTAGATAAGAGTGTGAAATACCAAGTTCATCGGCAATATCCTTTATGGTGATTTTTTCATTTAGCCGCAGCGTCAATTTCGTCACTGCGTAGTTGACTTGCCTGTCGGCGCCGGATTCAGAACAGTAGCCGGTTTCTTCAATTTCCAGCAAGTCAGTTATATACATCTCAAGAGATGCAAACAGCATGTTGACAAATTGTTGCGACAATCCTTTTTCACACTGATCCATTCTCACCAGCTGTTTTGTCACATTGAGCACAAAAGGCTCGTAAAATGACTGGGCACAATAACCGCTAAAAGATTCAACCTTAATTTTAGAGCTGAGAATTTCTAGTTTTTCCCTCACCTTTTCATTTTCAAAAACCAGGCCAACAACATCAAACTGACTGACCAGTTTCCAATTTGTCGGCGTACCAGAAGGGATAATCGAAACCTGCCCGGGAAGAGAAAATTTCTCCGACAATTGAAAGTCCTGGGAGAGCGCCCAAATTTTTTTGTGGCCATCAAATCTCATGGTAATCATAGGCAGAGGCAATTGTGGCAGCATTAAATCCGTTTTTTGGGTATACCAGCGATAAGCGGCACAGCGCCCAGCGCCCTCGCCACAAACACTGACGACTGGAGGGCAGCCATGGGCTTTTGTCATTATTTTTAGATGCTGATCAATTAACATGATTTTTAATACACTCTTGTTCACCTAAACATGAATATCTACAACACCAACAAACAGGATGAACGTTAAAAATTAACGGCATCAAACTACTATTCTGTTCCGATCACAACCAATAGCCTTTTCGGCAGTTAAAAAATGTGAAAGTTTTATGGTCAAAACTTGAAAATTTCGCCCTCCCCTTAACCATATACTTTTTATAGCTCAAAACAAGCCGACACTGCAGTCTCTCAATAATGGCTTGAGCGATAACAATACCTATCAAAACGATCGAGAAAGGGGTGAAAGATGATGATACATAAAAAATGGTTACCTATAAGTATTGTTCTAGGCACAGCTGCCATAGCACCACAGGCATCGCTGGCCGGAATTGAGGAAATCATCGTTACGGCCAACAAGCGGGAACAGAGCCTAAACGATGTCGGCCTGACTATCGATGTTTTTTCCAGTGAGATGCTCAAAAACCGCCGCATTTCAACCCTGGCGGATATCGCCGCAGCAACACCTGGGCTAACCTATGCGCCCAGCGCAGGAAATACCCCCATTTATACCCTGAGGGGCGTCGGCTTTAATGAAAGCACTCTCGGTGTCTATCCTGCTGTCAGTGTCTATATTGATGAAGCGCCGCTGACTTTCCCGGTGCTGTCTGGACTATCCGCTTTTGATCTTGAAAGAATCGAGGTTCTTAAAGGGCCGCAGGGCATTTTGTTTGGCCAGAACTCCACTGGCGGCGCCATTAACTATATTGCCGCAAAACCGACAGAAGAATTATCTGGCAGCGCCAGCCTGACCTATGGCAGGTTTGATTTGACCGAATTTGAAGGCTTTGTCAGTGGCGCAATTTCGAACAACCTGAAAAGTCGCATCGCCGTAAAGGCTCGCTACCAGGATGACTGGCAGCGCAGCCCGGTCACCGGCCAGGAAAACGGTGACGAAGATCAGGTCGCCGTGCGCTGGCTAACCGATTGGGACGCCACGGAAAATGTCAGAATCTCGACAAACATCAATGGCTGGAAAGATCAATCCGACCCCCAACAAATGCAGTTGACCGCGATAATTCCGCAAACGCCTTCATCGGTCAAACAGCCGATTTTGGACGCCACCTTTCCCGATAATGATGCCAGAGTTTCTGACTGGAACCCGCTGCGCGCGCCATCTCTCAACCGGGAGCTTTGGCAAGGCGTTATTCGGGTTGAAGCAGATCTAACTGACAACCTGATGCTCACGTCGCTAAGCTCCTATATTGATTTTGAACAACAGCAGGTCACTGAATTTGATGGCACCTCCGCCAGATCCCAGGAATATTCGCGAAGCAACGGCGACATCAGCACGTTTTCCCAGGAATTTCGTCTGGAAAACCTGGATACAGAAAAAATGCGCTGGGTGATAGGCGCCAATTTCGAAGATACAGAGGTAGCTGAAGACACCCACCTTCATTATGAAGATAATTCAACCGGCAGCGCAGCGACAAATTTTATTGAGAAAGGCGCTTACCGGCTGGATGTGGATGTTAAAAACTGGGCTGTTTTTGGCAACGTGGATTACAACCTGACCCCCGATTTGGTTCTTAAGCTTGGCTCCAGATATACAGAATCTGAAACCTCTGCCAATATCTGCGGTTATGATATGGGCGACGGTCGCATCAATGGACTTTTCACAACGCTGGGCACTATTTTCAGTGGCAGCCCGGTGACACCCCTGGTGGACGGCGACTGTTTTTCCATGAATTATGATTTTATTCCTGGCGACCCATTTATCGACACTCTCAAAGAAGACAATCTTTCTTGGCGAGCGGGTCTCGACTTTAATTTGAGCGAGGAAATTCTTTTATATTTCAATATTTCTAAAGGCTACAAAGCGGGCAGCTACCCGAATATTGCCGCATCCACCTTCCGCCAGTACGAGCCTGTCACCCAGGAATCTGTACTCGCTTACGAGACCGGCATTAAATCCCGTTTCTTTGATAACAGGCTGGCTATCAATGCCGCAGTGTTTGTGTACGAGTACAACGACAAACAGATTCGCGGAAAAATTGCCGACCCCACGTTTGGCCGCCTTGATGTGTTGAGAAATATTCCGGAATCAGAAATTACCGGAGCGGAATTTGACATTAATTTCCAGGCCACCGAGGGTTTGTCTCTGGGGTTAGCCGCCACCTATATTGATAGCGAAATTACCCAATCGCCGTCGCAGCCCATTAATGCTTTCGGCGAATCTGCCGATTTTAATGGCTATAGAATGCCCTTTACGCCGCGATGGCAGGTTTCTGCCACAGGCAATTATGAGTGGCAGCTGAGCAACTTTACACCTTTTATGGGTTTTGCCTATAGCTTCCAAAGCGAGTCAGACGCAGTTCTCGGCGGCTCGTCATTGACACTACCAGCAGCGGCGTTAAATCGCGCGGCGCCAGGCTTTACGCAGCCTTACGTCATCGATGAATACGGCATTTTAGATCTCTATGCGGGGGTTCGCTCGTCTAACGAAACCTGGGAGCTGATGCTCTGGGGAAAAAATGTCAGCGATGAGTACTACTGGACCAATGTGGTTCCCGGATCTGACACCATTGCGAGGCAGGCCGGAATGCCCCCCACCTACGGCGTAACCTTTAGTTATAACTTTTGATAAGCCGTCTTTAAACGACAATCATCATGTGCCCTTATAACCAGGGCACATGTCTACCCTTTCCAAGCAGCTTCAGGATATTGACCATGGCTTATGATTATGCCGACGATTATGTTGACGTCATTCCACAATTACCCAATATTGATTTCACCTCACCTGAAAATGCCCGTAAAAACCTCTTAGCCGCCTACGAGCAAAATAAAGTTCAGATTGACGAAAGCGGCGTAGACATCAAAGATATATTTATCGACCGGGTTGAGGACAGCAGCAAACTCC
>JBFXIU010000251.1:0-4825 GCA_050175615.1 Porticoccaceae bacterium
TTTTCTTTTGCTGGTGATCTGCGCGGTGGCGATTTTTCGGGTACCCCTCACCGGCAGTTTTCCCACCCTGGCGTTGGCCGCGTTACTTTATGTGTTTTGCGCCACCGCTCTGGGCTGGTGATCTCCACCTTTACCCGCAGCCAGATCGCCGCGCTGTTCGGCACCGCCATCCTCACCCTGGTGCCCGCTGTGCAGTTTTCCGGGATGATCGACCCGGTTTCCTCCCTTGAAGGCATCGGTCGTATGGTGGGCGAAATCTATCCCGCCACCCACTTCCTCACCATCTCGCGGGGAGTGTTTTCCAAGGGGTTGTCATTTGCGGATCTCCACGGTTCCCTGCTGGCGCTGGCGGTCGCAGCGCCATTGCTGCTGGCGGCGGGTACCCTGTTGCTGTCGAAGCAGGAGCGCTGACATGGCCGTGGCTAATATTCTGCACCTGGGGATCAAGGAATTGCGCAGCCTGGGTCGCGACCCGATGATGCTGGTGCTTATCGTCTACGCCTTTACGCTGTCGGTTTACACCGCCGCCACCGCCATGCCCGAATCCCTCAACAAGGCGCCCATCGCCATTGTCGACGAAGATCGCTCGCCCCTGTCGATGCGTATTGTCGATGCCTTCTACCCACCCTATTTCACGCCGCCGGTGCTGATCGGCCAGTACGAGATGGATGCCCGCATGGATGCTGGCCTCGACACCTTTGCCCTGAATATTCCCCCCCATTTTCAGCGCGACCTGTTGGCGGGGCGGCAGCCGGAAATTCAGCTCAATGTGGATGCCACCCGCATGGGACAGGCCTTCACTGGCAACGCTTATGTACAGGCCATTGTCAGCGGTGAAATTGCCGCCTTCGTCGATCGCCATCGCGGCGACAGTGCTCCACCGGTGGAGCTGGTGCTGCGGGCCAGTTTCAACCCGGAGTTCAATAAAGTCTGGTTTGGTTCGGTGATGGAGGTCATCAGTAATATCACCATGCTGGCCATTGTTCTTACCGGCGCCGCGCTGATCCGCGAGCGCGAGCACGGCACCGTGGAGCACCTGCTGGCCATGCCGGTGACACCCTTCGAGATCATGGCTGCCAAGGTCTGGGCCATGGTGTTGGTGGTATTGGCGGCCACCACGCTGTCACTTACCCTGGTGGTGCAAGGCTGGCTGGGGGTGCCGATCGAGGGTTCGGTGCCGCTTTTTTTGGCAGGTGCTGTTCTGCATCTGTTCGCTACCACATCGCTGGGTATCTTTCTTGGCACCCTGGCCCGCTCCATGCCCCAGTTTGGCCTGTTGCTGATGCTGATCCTGCTACCGCTTGAAGTGCTGTCCGGGGGAATGACCCCCAGGGAAAGCATGCCCGCCGCCATTCAGTACCTGATGTTGGCGGCTCCCAATACCCATTTTGTGATGCTCGCCCAGGGCATCCTCTACCGGGGTGCTGGTTTTGCCGTGGTATGGCCGCAGTTTGTGGCGCTGCTGGTCATCGGCACCGCGCTGTTTGCCCTGTCGCTGTCCCGTTTTCGCAGAACCATCGGCAGCATGGCGTAGTTAGCGACGGAAGGATACAAGATGAACCGATACGTTGAAGGGTTGGGTGCCACTTGTCTGTTCGTCGCGCTGCTTGCTCCGGCCATTGCCGTCAGCGCCTCGCCACCGCCAATCCGTGCTGGCACCCTGAGCCTTGTCTACGAAAATGACATCTTCTACAACCGCGACAGCCACTACACCAACGGCGTGCGATTGAGCTGGATCCCTGCCTCCAGCGACACGCCGCAGTGGGCTCTTGATGTCGCTCGCGCGATTCCCTGGCTTCCCCGGCATGGCCAGGTGATGCGCGGGTATTCCTTCGGCCAGAGCATGTATACCCCCAGGGATATCAAGCTGCAAAGTCCACCGGCGGGTGAGCGGCCTTATGGTGGCTGGCTCTATGGTAGCGTTGGCCTTGGGGTGGAAACTGGCCGTCAACTCGACCAGGTGGTTTTGACCTTGGGGGTGGTGGGTCCGGCTTCCCTGGCGGAGCAGACCCAAAAGGCGGTGCACAAACTGGTGAACAGCGACGACCCAAAGGGGTGGGATACCCAGTTGCGCAATGAGCCTGGATTGATGCTCGGCTGGCAGCGCAATTGGCGCGCCCTGGTGGACACATCGTTGATGGGTAATCAGTTTGATGTCACGCCCCACTTGGGGGCGACTGTGGGCAATATACATACCTACGGCAACGCCGGGCTGACTGTGCGCTACGGCGACAACCTGCCCCTCGACTATGGCCCGCCACGGATTCAGCCTGGGCTGACCGGTACCAGCAGCTTTGTTTCCCGCCCGGGAGTCGGCTGGTACCTGTTCGCCGGAGTGGAAGGTCGCGCTGTGGCGCGCAATATCTTTCTCGATGGCAACAGTTTTCGCGACAGCCGCAGCGTGGACAAAAAACACTTTGTCGGGGATCTGCAGTTTGGTGCAGTGCTTGTTTGGCACAATGTGCGGCTGAGTTATACCCATGTATTGCGCACCCGTGAATTCGATACGCAGGGTGATAGCGACGAGTTTGGTTCACTGGCGCTGTCGTGGCAATATTGAGCCGCTGCTTCCACAGTTTATTTATTCCCCGAATTACCTCTCCACTGGTTCGATGAGGGTCAATAAGTCCATAAATTAGTCTCTTCATCATCCAAGCTGCGGAAGAATCCAAAAACATGGTGAGTTTGTTCCACTCGACATATTCGCCTTCATCACCAGTTACAGATAACCTGACGTTATTGTTACTGTTAAGCTCAACCGCCATTTCGGTTACCATAGTTTTAAGGAAGTTCTGATTAATGTCATTCCCGCGCAGGCGGGAATCTATAATCGATTGATTTTTCTGGACTCCCGCCTACGCGGGAGTGACGAAAGCGGAATTAATCAGCGTTTCCTTAAATCACAACTCAGCCAATAAAGAGGCTTTATGATCAGCATTCGCCAAAGTTTTCTCCTGATTGCCCTCGCTTGCGCCGGGTTGATCATGGTCGCCCTCTATATGCAATATGTGATGGGGCTGGAGCCCTGCTACCTGTGCATTGTGCAGCGGGTGTTTGTGATTATCACCGGCGTTGTCGCCCTGCTCGCTGTTGTCCATAATCCCAGTAAAACAGGTATCAGAATTTATGGCGTTATTACCGCAGTGGCGGCGTTGGCAGGCTCCGGCTTTTCCATTCGCCAGCTGTGGCTGCAAAGCCTGCCGGAAGATCAGGTTCCCGCCTGCGGCCCCCCGGCGGACTATTTAATGGAGAGTTTCTCCTTCTTCGAGTGGCTGCCCATGCTGCTCAAAGGTGACGGCAACTGCGCCAAGGTGGACTGGACGTTTCTGAGCCTCAGTATCGCCGGATGGATGCTGATTATGTTTATTTGTCTGGCGTTATTTTCCCTCTGGCAAGCAGTAAGGCGCTAACCCCTGTGAAAGGATTCAACCTCGGCCAAATTGCCTCCTTTAGCGCTGGCCTGGCTGTTCTGGCCGGATTTCAGTGGCTGGGAAATATTATTACCGAAGCTCTGCAATTGCCCATGCCCGGAGCAGTGACAGGCTTGCTGCTGCTCTTTGCGACCCTGGCGATTACAGGGGACGCACCTTCGTGGCTGGCGCAAGCCTGCTATAGACTCATCAGCCTGCTGTCGCTTTTTTTTATACCTGCAGGGGTGGGCATTTTCTTTCTCGGTGATATTTTTGCCGATAACTGGCTGGCGATTATCGCCGCTATTCTCCTGGCCACCCCCATTTCCATCGTTGTCACCGCTCTGATCATGCAATTTTTGCTGCGCCGGTTTGCCAAATGAATGACAGCCTGAAGTCATTTTTTCCGGCACTGGCAGAGAATGCGGGCTTGTCAGGGGTGATACTCACAGGATTGACCACGCTGCTGGTGTGCGCGGTATACGGGTTGGCGCTAAAAGCCTACAGGCGTACCAACCATTTCCCTCTGGCGCACCCCCTTGCCCTCGGCAGTGTTGCCCTGGCACTTTTGGTGGCGACTTGCTACGGAGATTACTCCCATTTTCGCGACCACAGCCAGGTTTTTTACTGGTTCCTCGGTCCGGCAACCGTCGCCCTCGCATTGCCGCTCCACCATGAATTTTCCCGCATTCGCGCCGTTGCCAAGCCCGTTAGCCTGGGGCTGCTGGCCGGTGCGCTGATTTCCCCCGCCGCTGCCCTTACCCTGGCCTGGATATTGGGCGGGGACAAGGTTTTACTGTCATTGGCAACAAAATCCGTCACGACACCCATCGCGCTGGGGCTCAGCGAAAAAATTGGCAGCATCGCCGCCCTGGCGGCAGGGGTGGTGATTTTTACCGGGGTCGTCGGCGCGCTGGTTGCTGCGCCCCTACTGAAGCTCGCGGGGATCAAAGACGAAAGGGTTCTCGGTCTGGTGCTGGGCATCAACGCCCACGGTGTTGGCACGGCGACGGCATTTCAGCTCAGCCCCCGTTGCGGCGCCTTTGCCAGCCTGGCCATGGGCATTACCGGCATTTTGACAGCTCTGGTTTTGCCCCTGGTGATTCGCCTTTTCGGCTAAATGATTTGTCGGATTAACGGCGAGGCCGAACAGCAAAACGCCCTGATTTTCAGGGCGTTTTGCTGTCAGAGTCTGGCAAGTCTGGGATTAATTTTACTCTGTATCCGTTGCCTCTTCAGCCTGTTCTTCCACATTGGCTTTGAGCAATTCCACTTCAAAAATCAGAGTCTGCTCGGGGCCGATCTGGCCGCCAGCACCGCCGGGACCATAGGCCAATGAGGGTGGAATATAGTGCTCCCACTTGGCGCCCTCTTTCATCAGCATCAGCGCCTCAGTCCAGCCGGGAATCACCTGA
>JBFXIU010000252.1:0-4783 GCA_050175615.1 Porticoccaceae bacterium
ATCCTTGATGTGGATCTGCCCCGTCCCCGCAACCGTTTGGAATTGGCGGAAGATGGTCACTACAACCACATTCGCCAACAGGTGCTGCGGTTTCTTTACGAAAAACAGAGGAACCCGGCAATGAGGGAACAGGTTTTAACACCAGTTGCCAGTGTGCTTGCGGAGGATTGTCACCAGGGAAAGGACAAGGCAGCCTGAACACCGTCGCCATTTTATTATTTCGCAAATTGAATATTAGGTTGTGCAACGGACTGCAAGGCTGCAAGCTCCTCTGGCAATTTCAGGGATTTTTCCGCGTATCTAAAAGCGAGTTGCGCATGGCTGATTGCGGCCTGTCTCATTTCGCCGTGGCCAAGCAAAGAGAGGGCATGAAATGCCTTTTGCAACCGAATCACTACTTCAAGGGAAGACGCGCCATCCCGGGCAATGGCGTTGAATGCATCATCAAACATATCGTTGTGTGAAATTACCGGTATGGCTACACGATCATATTCGATGGGGCAATTGTCGTTATTGGCGCAGGCCTGCGTGTAGCGTACAAAAAGGCGGACTAGGGTTCCGATAATGTCGATCGCTGTACCTGCGTCGTTGACAGCGGGAGAAAGGGCGCGGCTGGCAATTTCCGACAGAACAATGAGGCCGAAACGGGGATCTGACTCAAAGGTTCTTTGGTCTGCGATCACGAAGGCGGTAGCCATTTTCTTTGAAACTCTATCGCTATCGGCAATGCTTATATTGGCAAGGCGAGCCAGAGGCCTGTCTGGGGTCACAAAGGTGCCGGGAAGTGCGCAGACGGAGATGGTGCTGTCAAGCTCTGCGGCCAGCTCCTGTAGTTTTGCTACATCAATATTTTGTACGTAACCGACCGCTCGCGAATAGATCGCTGTCCCCCCTGCGGTGGTGGTTGCCCGCGCAGCCCCCAGTGTTGGCAGCCGAGCCTGCATTTGCAGCGCGGCATCAGCCGCAGCTTCCACCTTGTCGATGGTATTTCCCATCCGCCCGAGGCGCGCGATTCGATCAACCCAGCGCACAAAACTGAGAATGACAAGAGCGAATACAAAAATAGTGACAAGAAAGAGAACGAAGCGTCCGGACTCCCCGTAAAAACCATTGAGGAGAGCGGCCAGTGCCACGATGCTGAATATGAATGCGCCTATAAAAGTCGACAACGCATTTTGTGATACGTCGTCACCGACCACCAGGGGGAATGAGCGCGGTGTCGCAGAGTTGCTTGCCGATGCGTAGGCTGACAGCATGGCTCCCACAGCGAATACGGCAATAACGAGCATGCTGGCGGACTTTATCGACAACAGGGTTTTAATGGAATCATAACTGATATCTGGAAAGGATTGCGCTGCTGCAATGTGATCTGCGAGACCTGCTACGAAGGCAGCAGCGAGGGACAGGAGACAACTTATCAGCGGTTTCAGCCAGAGACACTCACGCAGCCGCGCCAGATAAAACCTGGCGGTATTGGCAATGCCCAACCCGGAACCTGATGTCTGGTTCATGGTGTCCCGGCGGCCTGAGGCGGCGTTTCCTGACAATTGTTGACGATGGCTTCTAAGAACATTCGGGCATGCCTCTTCAAATCATTTGAGATTTTTGTCAGTGTTCGCACCTTTTTTAAAACATTCTTGCCGGTATGACCTGAATCCAGCCATTAACGAGTGCCTGGACTTTTTGTCGCGCCGACGGGGCGTGCCACTGTTCGCAAAGAGCACCTGTTTTACCATCAGTTTTCTCGAGATTCGCAGGGCGAAAATTTTCTTCGCCACCGCTGAATTCTGGCATAGATAAACAGGAACCGCCACAGAAGCCATTTTGTGGGTTAATTCGAGATTATTTTTCTGCCGAAATACAGACCCTAAGAGATGTGTGGGATTGATCAATAACAAGCTTCCTCGACAATATTTTGCTTTATGTTGGTGCGCTGCTGTGACTTTGTTGGTGCGCATGCTCGAAGCTAAAACCAGCGCTAATTTCAGACGTTAGCCGGCCTGGTTTTCCTAACATTCTGTTATTTAAATAAAAATTAAAAAATTAATTTTTGGCACACTTGTTGTATTCAAAGTGGGTGAATGTGACAGTCAGAAAAAGCCATCCTGTATTTTTCAGTGCAGAAATGGCTGGGCTTAATTCGATGCAGTCTGTGTCTGCATTTCAATGGTAAATAGTGCGCACTCTGCTGATGGCAGTGCGCGCCCCTTCAAAAAAGCTCCCCGGGTGATGTTGCCCTTGCTGGTTTCCAGCAGGGGCTTTTTATCGTGGGCGCGGTTTGGTTCGGCCAGTGCGCAATCCCGTAAAGACGAGGTTATTATGGCAACGCAAAAAATCGTGGTAGTGGGCAACGGCATGGTGGGTCACCACTATGTGGATCAACTTATTGGTTACGGCCTGGATGTGGAGATTACTGTTATTGGCGCCGAACCCCGCCCCGCCTATGACAGGGTGCATCTGTCGGAATTTTTTGCCGGTAAAAAGCCCGAAGAGCTGGCGCTGACCACCAGGGAGTATTATCAGAGCAAAGGCGTCAAGGCGCATTTTGGCGACGCCGTCGCCACTATCGACCGGGATGGAAAAAAGGTCATTACCGAGGCGGGCATCAGCTACAGCTACGACAAGCTGGTGTTGGCAACTGGTTCTTATCCTTTTGTACCGCCCATTCCCGGTGGTGATCGGGATAACTGTTTAACCTATCGCACCATCGATGATCTGGGCGCAATCAAGGCGGAAGCGGCAAAATCAAAAATCGGTGTCGTTGTCGGCGGTGGTCTTTTGGGTTTGGAGTGCGCCAATGCCCTGAAAAATCTCGGCCTTGAAGCCCATGTCGTGGAATTTGCCCCCGGCCTTATGGGGGTTCAGTTGGATGAGGGCGGCAGTAAAATGCTGCGCCGCAAAATTGAAGCCCTCGGAGTGTTTGTTCACACCAACAAGGCCACCAAGGAAATTGTCGACGGCAAGGCCTGCCGTTTGCGCATGAATTTTGCCGATGACAGCCATCTGGATACCGACATGATAGTGTTTTCCGCCGGTATTCGCCCCTATGACCAGGTCGCCAGGGCGGCGGGGCTGGAAATTGCTCCCCGCGGCGGAATTGTGGTGGATTACCACTGCCGCACCAGCGACTCCGACATTTACGCCATTGGCGAGTGCGCCAACTTTGGCAATTTCATCTACGGCCTTGTCGCCCCCGGCTACCGCATGGCGGAAGCAGCTGCGAGCCAGTTGACCCCTGAAAAACAGGCATTTCACGGCGCCGACATGAGCACCAAGCTCAAGTTGCTGGGTGTGGATGTGGGTTCCATCGGCGACTCCCACGGGCGTGCGGAAGGCTCGGTGTCTTATGTGTTTTCCGACGAAAGGCTGGAAGTTTACAAGCGCATCAATGTCAGCAGCGACGGTAAAAAACTCCTCGGCGCGGTGCTGGTGGGGGACTGTGACGATTACGATACCCTGTTGCAATACTTCCTCAACGACATCGAGCTGCCGGAAAATCCCGAGTCGATGATTCTGCCCCATGTCGCCGGTGGCGCGCCTCAGCTCGGCCCTGCGGCTCTGCCCCTGGCCGCCACCATTTGTTCGTGCCACAACGTCACCAAAGGCTCCATTGTCGATGCCATTGATGCCGGTTGTTGTTCCCTGGGGGATGTCAAAGCCTCCACCAAGGCCAGCACAGGCTGTGGCGGTTGTTCGGCGCTACTGAAATCTGTGGTCGACTACGAACTGGAAGCCCGTGGCGTGACTGTCGATAAAAGCCTCTGTGAACATTTTGCCTTTACCCGCCAGGATATTTTTCATCTCTGCAAAATTGGCAATATCAAAACCTTTGATGAGCTGCTGGAAAAACACGGCAAAGGTCTCGGCTGTGAAATCTGTAAACCTGCGGCGGCGTCAATTTTTGCCTCATTGTGGAACGACTATATTCTCGACAAACCCCATGTCGGCCTTCAGGACACCAACGATACCTTTCTCGCCAATATGCAGAAAGATGGCACCTATTCGGTGGTGCCCAGGGTTGCCGGTGGTGAAATTACCCCGGACAAACTCATCGTTCTCGGGCAGGTGGCAAAAAAATACAACCTCTATACCAAAATCACCGGCGGTCAGCGTATCGACCTCTTTGGCGCCAGGGTGAACGAATTGCCCCTGATCTGGAAAGAGCTGGTGGACGCCGGTTTTGAAACCGGTCACGCCTACGGCAAATCCCTGCGCACGGTGAAATCCTGCGTCGGTTCTACCTGGTGCCGCTACGGAGTCCAGGACAGTGTCGGCATGGCCATTGTGGTGGAAAACCGCTACAAGGGTCTGCGTTCCCCCCACAAGCTGAAATCGGCGGTCTCTGGCTGCACCCGCGAGTGTGCTGAAGCCCAGTCCAAAGACTTTGGTGTTATCGCCACCGAAAACGGCTGGAATCTTTACCTCTGCGGCAACGGTGGCATGAAACCCCGCCACGCCGATCTGTTCGCCACCGACCTCGACGATGAAACCCTGATCAAATATATCGACCGCTTTCTTATGTTTTATGTGCGCACAGCCGATCGCCTGCAGCGCACCTCCGTATGGCTCGACAACCTCGAAGGGGGTATCGATTACCTGCGCGAAGTGATTGTCGACGACAAGCTGGGCATCTGTGCCGAGCTTGAAGCGCAGATGAATGCAGTGGTGGGCACCTATCAGTGTGAGTGGAAAACCACGGTGGAAGATCCCGAGCAACTCAAGCGTTTCCGTCAGTTTGTCAATGCGCCCAACCAAAAAGACAGTAACGTCATCTTTGTTGAAG
>JBFXIU010000253.1:0-4771 GCA_050175615.1 Porticoccaceae bacterium
TCCCGTTGTCTGGGTGCGGCACAGCTTTCAGGCCAGTGAAGCAGGCGTCGACGCCGGGCTCTACCCGCTCTTTCACAAGCGGCCCTTGCCAGAGGGTATGTACAACCACGGGCCGGAGACAGACATCTACCAGGAAATGCACTATGACGCCGCCCTGGACCATGTGGTCTTCAAGAATCGCTACAGCGCGTTCGCCTCGGAAGACGCCGAGCTGCCCGCTCTGCTGAAGCGGCTGGCTGTGGAGCAGCTGTGGGTGACTGGCGTGGTCACGAATGTCTGCGTGGAAAGTACGGCGCGTGACGCCATGCAACGCGGTTATGAAGTCATCATGGTTGCTGACGCCATGACCTCGCCATTTGCGCTTGCGCACGCGGTTGTCTTGCAGAATTTTCGCGCCTTTTTTGGAGACGTGCGTAATGTGGACGACATTGTCTCCGCTATGGGGACAATATCCAGGTAAGGCCACCGCCTGTCTTCAGAGCATGCTGTGGTGAAAAAGAGAGCGGGCTTACGTGAATGCAAGCAGATCGCGATTCCCCATGATGCGGCCGCTCGGGAGGACTTTTGCCATGCGGAGATATAAGGCTGAATTTACCGGAAGAGTGTTTGCGATACTGTTGTGTGCTGTTATGGGGGCGCGAGCTTCGGCGATGGCGGCCGCGACCGTTGACTTCTTGTGCTGGGCTGGCGTCGATGATCCCGCTCTTCTTGAAGCATTTGAAAAAGACACCGGCATAAAGGTGCAATGCAAAACGTTTGTTGGCGGTGATTCAATGTATTCATTGCTGACAAATTCTAGTCATCAATATGACGTTGTTATGGTTGGCTCGGAATATGTCGGAAAACTTTGTGCGGATGGTCGGCTTGCGACGCTTGACCAGGCTGACTATGATTTGAGTCAGTACATTCCGACTTTCAAGAAATTGCCGCTCTGTTATGCAAAAGACAAAATGATAGCCATTCCGATAGAATTCGGGGCAAATGGGTTGGCTTACAATACCAGCGTGATCTCCGCTGACGAAGCTTCGTCCTACGCAATTCTTATGTCTGACAAGACAAAAGGAAAAGTTGGCGTTTGGGATAGGTATCTGCCAATTATGGGGGTATTGAGCAAAAGTCTTGGCAATGCAGCGCCCTATGACATTTCCTCTGAAAAGTTCATGGCGCTGAAGAAGGCCCTGTTGGCCTTGCATGGGCAGGTGTCCGTGATAGCGCCGAACTTTCCTGTTTTGATCGCGTCTCTTGCGCGAGGCGAGACGGTCGTTGTCCCTGGTGGGGCGGCATTCTTTGCGACAGCTCTGCAAAAACAGGGAACGCCAATCGACTGGATAATACCCAAAGAGGGGGGAATCATGTGGGTTGACAGTCTTGTTATTCCTACTGACGCGCCACACCCGGATTCGGCAAAAAGCTTTTTGCAATGGATGTGTTCACCAAAAGCGCAAGCATTGCTCGCAAACAAGAAAGCATTTTCGGCAAGCGTTCCTAACGCGGCAGCCTATCCGACGATAGATTTTAACGTGCGGAAACTTCTGAAGACAGAAAATGGTGAAGAAGCAGAGGCATTGGCCAAGAAACTCGCAGTGCGCACATTTCCTGTGCAACAAACTGAGCAAATATGGCAAAATGCATGGGGGGAATTCAAGGCGGGGCAGTAGTATTTGAGTTGAGGTGTACAAGGGGGAACCTCCGTCTCCAGAGGTTCACCTTCTCCACCCACATCGTCGCTGTCTCCTTCAGCTTGTTCCAGCCGGCAGTCCCGACGACGCTTCTGTCCCCCTCGCTCGCCCCAGTCGCCAATCCACAGTTGGCTGGCGCGTCCCTGAAAGCCACAATCCTTTGGCGAAAGCCCAAAAGGCACGTTGGCAACCGTTGGCTGGCTCGCCAAAGCTTAATGATTTTAAAATGGTGCTGGCATGGCATTCAAGAGGTCGTGGGTTCGATTTCGTCCAGGTCCATCAAAATTTCCCATGGCAAAAGGCCGGTTAGGTAAAACTCGCCGACCTTTTGTTTTTTCGCGCCTTTACCTGTGTTTGGGTTTGGCGCTCCCGGCCACCGAAGCCTCGGTGAAACGGCGTTGCCTTGAATGACCCCTGACGTGGGTGCTGATGGAAGGGCAGGCGGAACGAGTCACAGGGGAATTGGATTTTCCCCGCCCCGCTTGTCTGCTGGGCCTTCTCTGGTCCTTTCCCTGGTCCTGTCCCTCCAGGAAGAATAAAAAGCTGGGGGGACGCCTTCATGACCTTCTGACCTTGGCGACCTGGACTTGCCCCCGCTCATCCGGCCCCTCCAGTTCCGGGCATTTCGGGTTTGCGATGCCCTGTCACGAAAAATGCTCCGATTTTGCGGGCCGAACAGAACCGCGGGCCATGGCGGAACGGTTCTTCCATGTGCAAGGCAAGCGCGCTATTACGCAAGCATGGACGATGCGTCGCACTCAGCCCCGAAGGCTCGCCTGACGTTATTTTTCCCGTGCGCATGCCTTGTCATGAAACGCGTCTGAGCGTCGCGCGAAACGAACAGCCAAGCGGAGGCCTGACCATGAAGCCGCCCCCCCCGCAGACGACCTACAACGACCTCCTGACCATCCTGGACGCGCTGGATGTCGGGGTCTTCATCACCGACGCGGACTGCACCATACTGGCCGTCAACAGCCAGTTCGAGAAGGTGACCACGGTCTCGCGCAACGAAGTTTTGGGCAAGAACACCCAGTACATGCTCGACAACAACTACATCGCCACATCCATATGTCAGCATGTGGCGAAGACCGAGAAACCCGTCGTCGACATTCTCAATTATAAAAATGCGGGCCGCGAGGTCATCGTCACAGGGAAGCCGATTTTTCAGGGCAATTCATTGCGATATATCGTATGCACGCTGCGCGACTGGAACTTGCTGACCGGCCTGTATAAAGAGCTGCATGAAGCGAAAATTCAAAATATGCACTACAAGGAGACGCTTCAGACCCTGGAGATGCAGCAACTTGAAGACAGCGAATACATAGCATACGATCCAAAGACCAAAAAAATGTTGCAAATGGCCGTTCGTGTGGCCAAAGGCGACTCAACCGTGCTGTTGCTCGGGGAATCTGGCGTTGGCAAAGACAGGCTGGCCAAGTTCATACACAAGGTCGGATTGCGCCAGAAAACCGGAAGGTTCGTCCACGTTAATTGCGGCGCCATACCAGAGGCGCTCTTCGAAGCGGAATTCTTCGGTTACGCACCCGGCGCCTTCACCGGAGCCAACAAGACGGGCAAGCCCGGTCTTCTGGAAATCGCGTACGGGGGGACCCTTTTTCTGGACGAAATCGGCGAACTGCCCCTGTTCATGCAGGCCAAGCTCCTGAAGGTGTTGCAGGACAGAAGCTTCACTCCCGTGGGCGGCATCAAGGAGAGCAAGGTCGACCTCAAGGTTGTGGCGGCCACAAACAAAAACCTGGAAAGCATGGTGGAAAGCGGCCAGTTTCGCCATGATCTCTACTACCGTCTGAACGTCTTCAACATCGTCGTACCCAGTCTTTGTGAGCGTAAGAACGATATTCCTCCGCTGCTCTCGCTCTTGCTCAAGCGGTTCAACGCGAAATACAACCAAAACAAGACGCTCAAGCCAGAAGCCGTGGAAGCCCTGCTCAACTACAACTGGCCGGGCAACATACGGGAATTGGAACACACTCTGGAGCGCCTGGTTGTTCTTTGCACGGAAGACGCCATCGGCATGGAACACCTGCCCGGCTGTTTTTCGGAAAACATCTTGCTGGCCAAGGCCGTCCGCTTGGCCGGGACACAGCCCCTCAAAACCATTCTCGAACAGGTGGAGCGAGCTATCATTCTCGACTCTATAGAAAAAACGAACACTCTGCATGACGCCGCCAGGCTCCTGGGTATCGACCTCTCCACCCTGACCAGAAAAAAACAGAAACATGGCATTTTCAAGAACGCCGGACCAGATCAGGAACACCCTTTGACGGATAGCTGAATCGCCAGCCCGGATCACGGGGGGCGTCCCGCCCCTCCCCTTCCTCGACCCGACCGTTCCATCGTTACGGCGGGCAAGGGTTCCTCTCTGACCTTCGCCTTGGCCATCGGCGCTCCGCAGGCGTCTTTCCATTGTGGCGACGGGAGCGCGTGCCATTCCCCGACCTCTCTTCATTTCACCCGTATGGAGTCGCGGTCGCTGCCAGCTTCGACGTGAAATCGATCTGAAAGATGCGCTTATTCCGTATTGTCTGTGTGTGCGTCGGTACGCATTTATAGCATGTTAAACATGATGTGAAGTCGAGACGAATTCTGCGGAAAGCGACACTTTTTGTCGACACGCTGTTTTATGTGCATATGTACATATGATATATGCAACCTTGCATCCAATTGTTTTTTAAAGATTTCCCTTTCAATATTTTGAGACGATGTGCGCAATCGCATACGAAAAGTGTCGTTGAAGCCTTCGTCTTCAAATATTTTCAGCGAACATTCACATCATTTGAAAAAAATTTCGTCCGTTCCACGTGCGTTTTCACATTTTCGTTGTGAAAATTTTCCCAAAATACCATCTGTTGGCATTCATCATGCACAAGCAATGTCATTCCATATAAATCTCAAGGAGATTTACCACAATGAGCGTCATCATTACGAAGCATGATGCAGTAGGTCTTATAAAAAACGGTTTTACCGTGGGAATTGCTGGGTTCGTTGGCAATGGTCACCCGGAGACACTAACAAAGTGCATTGAAGAGTCTTTCGTGTCAACCGCCTCTCCACGCGATTTAACTATAATG
>JBFXIU010000254.1:0-4767 GCA_050175615.1 Porticoccaceae bacterium
TTGAAGAGCGCGGTCAGGTGCGCCCGGCCAACGATCAGGAGCGGCAGCAATTAATTGCCAAGTCCGCCTAATTTTTGCGTGATCAAAACAGAATTTTGAGGAAAACAGGATGAAAGCATTGAAAGCAAACAAATGGCAGTCGGTGTGCACAGTGTCAGACCTTGTGTCTGGTTCCGGCATTTGCGCTCTGGTCAATGGCGAGCAGGTGGCGATTTTTTCTGTGCCGACAAGCGCTGACGGCAAACCCGCGCTCTACGCCATTGGCAACTGGGATCCCATCGGCAAAGCCAATGTCTTGTCCAGGGGTATTCTCGCCGATATTGGCGGCGCCATCACCGTGGCGTCCCCTCTGTATAAGCAGCACTACAACCTGGCTACCGGGCAATGTCTGGAAGACGACAGTGTCTCTGTGCCGGTGTATGAGATTGCTGTCGACGGCGACACTGTGGTCATAGGTAGTTGATCAGGTTTGAATATTTGACCTGTGAATAGTTAAAACTCTGAATGTGTAAAAAATAGCCGGACAGGAATTTTTCATGGCTGATGCTGAACCAGAAATCAAACAGACTACCTGCCCCTATTGCGGTGTGGGTTGTGGCGTTGATGCCCAGGTCAGGGATAGCAATATTATCGCTGTGTCGGGCGCTGTTAATCACAGGGCCAATTTTGGTCGTCTCTGCGTTAAAGGCAGCGCCCTTGGCGAAACCACGAGTCTCGATGGTCGTTTACTCTATCCCCAGATCCGCGGCAAGCGGGTATCCTGGAATACGGCTATCGACGAGGTTGCCTCCGGGTTTTCCCGCATTATCGCCAAGCATGGTCCTGAGTCCGTGGCCTTCTATCTTTCCGGCCAGCTGTTGACGGAAGACTATTATGTGGCCAATAAACTGATGAAAGGCTTTATTGGTTCCGCCAATGTCGACACCAATTCCCGCCTCTGTATGGCCTCTGCAGTTGCCGGCTACAAACGCGCTTTTGGCGCCGATGCGGTGCCCTGCAGCTATGAAGATCTCGAAACCTGTGACCTTCTGGTGATGGTGGGCTCTAACGCGGCCTGGACGCATCCGGTGCTCTACCAGCGGATTCAAGCCGCCAAAAACAAGCGCCCCCAAATGCGCGTGGTGGTGGTCGATCCGCGCAAAACCGCCACTTGCGACATTGCCGATCTTCACCTCAATATCAAGCCAGGTTCCGACGCCTACCTGTTTGTTGGTCTGCTGCACTATCTGGCGCTTAATGACAAGCTGGATATGGGCTATATCCATGCCCATACCGAGGGCTTTACCACGGCGCTGGAGGCGGCCAGGGAGACTGATCTCGAGGCGTTGTGTGAAGATCTGGGTGTGGAGCCAAAAGCGCTGGAAACCTTTTTCCAATGGTTTGGCGAAACCGAAAGAACCGTTACTTTCTATTCCCAGGGTATTAACCAGTCGTCTTCCGGCACCGACAAGTGCAACGCGATCATTAATTGCCATTTGGCGACAGGCCGTATTGGTCGCGAGGGTATGGGGCCTTTTTCCATTACCGGTCAGCCCAATGCCATGGGCGGTCGCGAAGTGGGCGGCCTTGCCAACCAGCTCGCTGCCCATATGGATTTCACTGACGACAATGTCGACCGGGTAGGGCGATTCTGGAATGCGCCAAACATGGCGACAAAACCAGGCCTTAAAGCGGTGGATCTTTTCGATGCTATACACCGTGGGAAAGTGAAAGCCGTTTGGATTATGGCGACCAACCCGGTGGTCAGCATGCCAGACGCCGACAGGATCAAGGCAGCGCTGGCGAAGTGCGATTTGGTGGTGGTCTCCGATTGTGTTGAAAAAACTGACACCACGGCCTTTGCCCATATTTTGCTGCCGGCCACGGGTTGGGCGGAAAAAGACGGTACCGTAACCAATTCTGAACGTTGTATTTCACGGCAGCGCAGCCTGGTGCCGTCGGCGGGCGAGGCTCGTCACGATTGGCAGATTGTTGCCGATGTCGCCGCCAGAATGGGTTTTGGCGAGGCGTTCAGCTACGCATCCCCAAGGGATATATTCTGTGAGCACGCAGCCCTGTCTGGCTTTGAAAATAAAGGATCAAGAGCTTTTAATATCAGCGCCTTATCTAACTTATCTGATGTTGAATATGATAACTTTTCGCCCCTGCAATGGCCGGTTACCGAAGCCAGCCCCGAGGGTCAGAAGCGGCTTTTTGGCGATGGCAAATTTTTTACCGCCAATGGTCGCGCCCGCTTTGTTAACCTGGTTCCGGCAGCTCCCGCTCAGGGTGTAGATACAGGTTGTGATTTTGTTATGAATACGGGTCGTATTCGCGACCAGTGGCACACCATGACCAGAACCGCCAAAGCGACGCGATTGCTGAACCATATCGATGCGCCCTTTGTCAGCATTCATCCGGAAGACGCCAGAATACTGAGTGTCGCCAGCGGTGACCTGGTTGAAATCTTCAATGATCGCGGCGCTGTAAGGCTTCAGGCTGTGGTGGATTCCAGCGTGCAGCAGGGTGAACTTTTTGCCCCCATGCACTGGAATGACCAGTATGCCTCCCGGGGTCGCATCGGCGCTCTGATCGCACCAATCACCGATCCTTATTCCGGTCAACCGGAAAGCAAGTTTGTGCCGGTGATCCTGCGCAAACTGGCGGTACAGCGCTGGCTGCAAGTGGCAAGTCGCATTGAATTATCAATGGAAGCTTTTGATTTTTGGGTTAAAACCCCACTCAACAACGGCTTCAGATATCAGATGGCGATCTTTGACGATAGTGAAGAGAAAGCGGTGACCTGGGTGAGAGCCCAGTCGTCGGGAACTGCCAGCCTCGAGTATGCAGATGCTACCAGTGGCGATTATCGGCTTGTCGGGCGGGATGACCAAGGCTTGAAACTGATGGCCTTTGTGTCTGCGAGTCGCGAGGCCTTGCCCGAAGGCAGTTGGCTGGGAGAATCCTTTGCCATCACCAATGAGGCGGAAAGCTGGAAACTGCTCGCCGGGCGCAGTGTTCAAGGTGAAGACAAGGGTCGGCTGATCTGCTCCTGCTTTGAAGTGGGCGAAAAAGACATTATTCGCGCCATTGAAAAGGGCGCCAATAGCGCCCAAACCCTGGGCGCGCAGCTGCGCTGCGGTACCAATTGTGGCTCCTGTATTCCGGAGCTGAAAAATTTGATCGGACTCTGTGGCCAGGGCGGCGCCAGTTCCAGCAGTGATGCGGCATAAATGCGTCCGCCAGTCCAATTTGAGTGTGCAGGTTATATATTATGAGTAATGTAATACCTTTTAAAAACATAGAAATAGAGAACTATATTAATAGAAAATTTAACTATGGCGGGCTCGGTTCTGTGTGCCTGCTGGGCGCGGGACCCGGCGATCCCGAGCTGATGACGGTGAAAGGCATGCGCGCCCTCGAGAGCGCCGATGTGGTGGTCTATGATCGTCTGGTGAATCCGCAGCTGCTGACCTGCGTATCTGCCTCCTGCGAAAAAATCTATGTGGGCAAACGCAAGGACAGACACAGCTTGCCCCAGGACAAAATTTGCGATCTGTTGGTATCCCTCGCCCTTGAAGGTAAAAACGTTGTCCGCCTCAAAGGTGGCGACCCCTTTATCTTTGGTCGCGGCGGTGAAGAACTGGATGTTCTTGAAGCCGAGGGCATACCCTGGCAGGTGATTCCCGGGATTACAGCGGCCACCGGCTGTGCGGCGGCCACCGGCATTCCATTAACCCATCGGGATTGCGCTCACGCCCTTACCTTTATTACCGCCCACCGCCGCCATGGCGAGTTGAATTTCAACTGGCAGTTGGCGCTGCAGCAGGATCAGACGGTGGTTTTTTATATGGGGCTGTCGGTGGTGGCTGAAATCGCCGAGGGACTTATTGCCCGCGGCAAATCCCCCCGCACACCCATTGCCATCATCGCCAATGGTTCCTGTAGCGATCAGCAGCTGGTGATTTCCAATCTGGCGGATATTGGCGAGGTTGTCGCCACCAGCGAATTGCCGTCACCGGCGCTGATTGTTGTCGGCGAGGTGGTCAGCCACAGAAACAGCTTGCAGGCTGTGATTGCCCAGGCTGCCAATTAGCTTTTCCGCAATCAATAAATGCGAATGATCAAAAAATCCCGGTTAAGAGGAATTTAAATAACGCCTGCGTCTGGATGTCTTGTTAACGGGCGTCAGAGGCAGGATTTCAAGAGTGGCTAGAGACCGAGAATTTATTATGTCGTCATCAACAGTGAATTTGCTGGATTTTCAGGATCCGAAAATTCGAACCCTGCACCTGAGCTGGGTCGCGTTTTTCCTCTCCTTTGTGGTTTGGTTCAACCATGCGCCCTTAAAGCCGTTGATCATGGCCACTTTTGATATGAGCGGGGATCAGTGGAAAGCCCTGCTCACCCTCAATGTGGCGCTGACCATTCCGGCGCGAATTGTTATCGGCATACTGGTGGATCGTTTTGGTCCCCGCCACGTGTATTCCATTTTACTGGTGTCTGGCGGCGTTTTCTGCACAGCCTTTGCTTTTGCCCAGAGCTATGAACAGCTGGCACTGATGCGGCTTTTGCTCGGCTTTGTCGGCGCCGGTTTTGTTATCGGCATTCGCATGGTGGGGGAGTGGTTCCCCGCGAGATCTGTAGGTCTGGCGCAGGGCATCTACGGCGGCTGGGGCAATTTTGGCTCTGCGGCAGCGGCTTTTTCGCTGCCAACCCTGGCTGTGGTGGTTTTTGGCGGTGAAAATGGCTGGCGCTATTCCATTCTGCTCACCGGTGTTTTGGCGT
>JBFXIU010000255.1:0-4744 GCA_050175615.1 Porticoccaceae bacterium
TCTTGCCCACCCGCACCAGAAAGAAACGACCATATCTCGCCTTGCTTTTGGCAAAATTTTCCACACCCAACGTATTACCCTCAGAACCAACAGCAACGCCATTGATAATCACCGCATCCCGAGCCAGCGCATCCTTCACCTGCTTGACCACACCCCTTCGTCACTTATTTTTATCCACTTGTCCTGAAACCATCTTGCCCGATCGCAATTTAGGCAACAATAGGCGTTTGGTTTGATACCATTTTTATTGCCACGGCCTTCGCCATTTTTGGAACCGCAACATGAATAACACAGATAACCTGCTTGCATCCGACCCACCAGAGAAGATCAAGGTTCTGGTGGTGGACGATTCCAAGGTGGTTCGCATAGCAGCATCTAAAATGTTTGGCGAGCATTTTAATGTGATTCTTGCTATCGATGGCGCCGATGGCTGGAACATTATCGAAAACGACCCCGAGATTCAGGTCGTCTTTACCGACCTTGTTATGCCGGAAATGGATGGTTTTGAATTACTGAAAACCATTCGCAGCAGCGATAAGGATACCATCAGTAATCTGCCGGTCATCGTTGCCACCGGAGCTGACAACCCGGAAATTGCCAAACAGAAGGCAATAAGCCTTGGCGCCACCGATTTTATCACCAAGCCGTTCGATGCCGCTGCCATTCAAACCAGGGCGCTGTCCTACGCTCGACTGCAAAAGGCTAATCAAAAGCTCAAAGAACAGATTACCGTCGATGTGCTCACAGGACTAATGAACAACAAAGGCCTGAGCAGACAGCTGGAAAAGGAAATTGCGTTTGTAAACCGTCACAAATCCACCTTGACCACCATGACCATTCAGGTGGACAGTTTTAAAGATCTGTTTATTCGTGTTGGTCGCGTTGGTTCTGAAACCATTATCACCAAAGTCTCTGAGGTGATTACCAGCTGTGTTCGCAAGGAAGACACTATCGCCCGCACTGGCGTTGCCACTTTTGTGGTGTCAATGCCCCTGGCGGTTGCCCCCAACACCATGGAAATCGCTGACCGCATTTGTAACCAGGTGGAAAAATTCCGCGCCAAGCTTGGCGGCAAGAAACTCGACATCACGGTTTCAATTGGCGTTTGTGCCCTTGAATCCCACAACGAATCCGATGCCAAGTCTGTGCTGGAAATTGGTGAGCAGGCTCTGCTCAAGGCTCAGGGATTGGGACGCAGCCAAATAGCCAAACTCACCATCTCTGAATACCGAGGTATCCAGGCCAGAGAGGCCATTGAGTCTCTGTCCATTGACCAGCTTCTTGGCGACATCAAAAAAGGTCGTCACGGCGAAGTGATGCACTTACTGGATACCGCTATCGACCGTTTGATACCTCTGTTTGCCATGCTCTCTCCCCAGCAAAAGCAGCGCCTGCTGGTGACGGCGGTCGCCACAAAAATCCGCGGCTTGCCCGAGCCTGTATTCAATCTCGATTAGGGGCGCAGCTTTGCCCGCCGCTGGCAGCTCGGCCATTCAATACCTGTAGGCAACGGAAAAACGCAGCGTCCTCGGCTCAATAGCATGGTAGTGAATATCGTCAACGCCCCCTGAAGGCTCCCCCGAAAGTCGGGATTCATAAAAATAATCAATTAAAGGACTCCGCATTGGTAGCGAAAATTATTGGCATGATGTCGAGCACCAATCTGAACAATAAAGACCCGTCTCAACAGCGCCTGGACAGTCTGGCGAAAATACCGCAACAACAGCCTGGAACCACGATGGCTGTTACTGGCTGGCTGATTATCACAGGTTTTTGGGTGGTCAGTATTGTTGTGCTCACCGGCATTGCCCACATGGGAGCGGAGTGGATGATCAGCTAGAGACATTCAACATAAAGGTCACAGGACCCTCGTTGCAAAGGGACACCTGCATATCGGCGCCAAAAATACCGGTCTCCACCTGTTCTATATGCTTGCGGCAATAGGCGGCAAAATCCTGGTAGAGTTGTTCCGCGCTGTCAGGGTTCGCCGCCGGTGTAAAACTAGGGCGCAATCCTTTGTGAGTATCCGCCGTCAGAGTGAATTGTGAAACCACCAGCAAGCCGCCGCCGATATCCTTGACGCTGAGATTCATCCGCCCCTGTTGGTCGGGAAAGATCCGATAATTCATAACTTTGTCCGCCAGTTTGCGGCAACTGATAGCGCCATCGCCTTTTTCCACCCCAAGAAGCACCAAGACTCCCCGCTCGATCTGCCCCACCAGCTCCCCTGCCACACAGACAGATGCACTGCTTACCCTTTGGATCAACGCCTTCAAGAAACGGCTCCCAAAGTCATTGCCATGGCGTCAGTGGCTTTTATCAGCGCATCGGTAATACCCGGCTCCGAAGATGCATGGCCGGCATCGCGAATAATTTCAAGTTGCGCCTTTGGCCAGGCCTCGGCGAGCACTACTGCCTGCTCCACGGGGCAAACTATGTCGTAACGACCGTGGACAATAACCCCGGGAATGTCGGCAAGCCGAGGGGCATTTTCCAGAATTTGATTGGGCTGCAGAAAACATTGATTAATAAAATAATGGGCTTCAATTCTCGCCAGCGCCAGAGCAAAACGGGGGCTGGCAAAATGATTGACTGTAGCGGCATTGGGATTGAGTGTCGCGCAGCGTCCCTCCCACAACGACCATGCCTTGGCGGCGCCCATGCGCTCCAGCTCATTGTCACTGGTGAGCTGCCGATAATAGGCAGCGACAATGTCATCGCGATCTTTTGGTGCTACCTGGCTGACAAAATCCTTCCAGTAATCCGGAAAGATGTAATTGGCGCCCGACTGGTAGAACCACCCAATATCTCGAGGACGACAGAGGAAAATACCGCGCAGGATCAGACCGAGGATCCTTTCAGGATGTGACTGAGCATAGAGCAGAGCCAGTGTCGACCCCCAGGAACCGCCAAATACCGCCCATTTATCAATACCCAAATGGGTGCGCAGCAATTCAATATCGGCAATTAAATACTCGGTGGCATTGGCTTCCAGCGAGCTGTGTGGGCTGGAGCGGCCGCAACCGCGCTGATCAAAGAGGATAATGCGGTATTTTTCCGGGTCAAAAAAACAGCGATCCGTCTCGCGGCAGCCGCCGCCGGGGCCACCGTGAACAAATAACACCGGCAAGCCATCAGGCTTTCCACACTCCTCCACATAGAGACGATGACCATCACCCACGGGCAGCATGGTGCTGGTGTTGGGACGTATCTGAGGATATAGGGTGCGCATGGAACTCCTTTAACATTGATCCGCTACTATTGCAGACCTTATAGTAATGGCAAACAAGGACAGGAAACAGTAATGAGCAAGTTACAGGGGGAAAATTCTCGAAATAGCAGGGTGAAAACCCGCTGCAGCTGGTGTATGGAAAGCGATCTTTACCGGAATTACCACGATAGTGAATGGGGCGTGCCCTGCACCGATGACAGCAAACTGTTTGAGTTTATCGTCCTCGAAGGCGCCCAGGCGGGGCTGTCGTGGATCACGATTCTCAAAAAACGGGACAACTACCGTCTAGCATTCTCCAACTTCAGCGCTGAAAAAATCGCCCGCTACAACAGTCGCCATGTGGAGCGGTTGATGGCAAACCCGGGCATTGTTCGCAATCGTCTGAAAATTGAAGCCACCATCACCAACGCCCGCTCCTTCCTCGATATTCAGCAGGAATTTGGCAGTTTCAGTACCTATTTCTGGGGATTTTGCGATGGCAAGCCCATTGTCAACCACTGGACATCCATAAAAGAGGTTCCCGCCACCACGCCGCTATCTGACAGGATTAGTAAGGATATGAAAAAACGGGGGTTTCGCTTTTTTGGCTCGACCATTTGCTACGCCCATATGCAGGCAACAGGGATGGTCAACGACCATAGCCCAGACTGCTTTCGCCACCGCGAATGCGCCGATATGGGAGAGAGGCTAACTATCAAGCTAGGCTGACATCACCCTGTTTTTGCCCCTGTGCTTGGCTTGATAAAGCCCTGCATCCGCCATGCTGATAATGTCAGCTGCGCTGAGCGCGGCTTCCACACCGGTAACGCCGACACTGATGCTCACTGCCACAGGTTGATTGAAAATCGCCAGTTGTATTTCCTCCACGCGACGGCGCAAACGCTCGGCCACTTTGAGTGCAGTTGCCTGGGTTTGTCCAGGCAAAATAACCAAAAATTCATCGCCGCTCCAGCGCGAGATCACGTCCTGACTGCGCAGGCTCTTGGCCAGAACATTGGCAATGCGAACCAGAACACCGTCGCAGAAGTCGCGCCCGTAAAGATCGTTGAGACGTTTAAAATCATCGATATTACACAACAAAACCGCGAACACATGACCACTGCGTTTATACTCTTCCCAGCGCTGCACCAGAAGATCCTCCATTAATCTGCGGTTTGGCAGTACAGTTAGCGGATCCTTGTAGGCCAGAGCATTAACGCGGCGGTTAGTGTGCAGCAACTGTTGAAATGATTTTTCCCATGCGTAACCATGCCCCAAGCTAAAAAGGCCGAGCCCCAAGAAACTGATAAAGAACTTCACTTCCAGCAACAAAGGGAACGCCTGGTCGGTAAATAGATAGAGATCGGCGAAGAAAACGATGCCGGTAAAGACAGCGAGCAAGCCAAGAAAAAGCGTGGCGATACGCCAGCCGAGAATGGCGACAAACCCCGGAGTCATGGCAAGGCAACCGTAGAGCGCTATATGGTCATGGCCACCGCGAAGAACAAGAAATGTAAAAATGACGAGGCCGCA
>JBFXIU010000256.1:0-4740 GCA_050175615.1 Porticoccaceae bacterium
CTTCAGGGTTGATGTTGTGGGGACAACTCAACCCAGGATTTAACATGAGCTTTTTAATTCGTGACAGGCAAAGCCAGCCACTCATGACCGCGTCCTAAGGACGCGGGTTTCTACGCCAAACTAAAAACCCAGGGTTCTAGACTCTGTGGGTACAGTTTGTGGTATAGACGCCATGGAAAGAACACCCTAGACTTTCAATTGAGCAATAACGAATACTGCAACCAGGAAATATAACCAAACATGAAAGCGCGTCTTCGCAGCGTGGCAACCCCTGCAAAGGCAACCAGCCTTTGCTTTGGCGTGCGCCCTGCCAGGGGCACGAGGCCATTGCTTTCATTTTGTTCCACTACTTCCAGGTTGCAGCACTAGGGGAACGCTGATGAATCTATCCTCAGGTGCCAGTGTTCCTGCTTTCGAAGGTTACACCAGAGTCTGTCAGACCAAGCCTTTGCTCGAATGCGGTGCACCACCCAATATCGGCATCAAATTTTACAGCTGGGGGCTGAAACCGGTTAAAAACGTACGCATTCCACGCCTGCGTGAAGTGACACTTGCGGTGCATCTTGGCGGTGTGAGACGGCTGCGTATTCTTACTGAAGACGGCATCAGCGAGAGGTTTTCCCGCCCGGGAGACATTACTCTTGTTCCCCGCAGCCAGCCCATCGAGTACCTGATAGACGGGCCCGTAACCTTTGCCACCATGCATTTTCCAGACAGTGCCATGCGCTTGTTTGGCGATAGGGGTGGCCAGCTTATCCATTTGCCCCAGTGCCTGTTTGCCGTGCGCGATGACTACACCCACGCCAGCGTTCGCGCCTTGCTCAAGACATCCAGAGTGACATCTGATGATGCCTCCCATTACCGCACCAAAATTCTTGAGGCGCTTGCCTGGCACCTGCTGCATGTGGTTTCCGATGAAAAAGTCGAGCCCGTTCGCCTCGCTCAGGACAGAGGCGAGGCCATAGTTGAACCTGGAGGCGCCGATTTTTCTGCCGCGCTAAGGGAAATTGAGCGGCGCATTGGCGAGCGCTTACAGATAGAGGAGCTGGCAGACATAGCAGGCCTGGGGCGCACAGCATTTTGCGAACAGTTTACAAAACAATTTGGCTGTCCGCCCCATCGCTTCATTGTCAACCAGCGGGTTGCGCGCGCCGAAGAATTGTTGCGGACGCAGCGTTGGAGTGTGACCGAGATTGCCTATGAGCTGGGTTTTAGCAGCGCCTCCCATTTTTCCGCTACCTTTAAAACAGCGACTGGAGCCACCCCCAGGCAATATCTGTCCAAGTTGACTGCCCACTGATCAAGCATGTGAATCATAAACACCGTTTCAAGCTTTGAAGCCCAGAATTTACGCTGTCATTAGCATTTTCCATACACGCCGTTGAAAGACACGAAGTTCCTCAACCCAGCCCGATGAGATGGTCTTCAAAGTGCCTGTCGTTGATCAAATCAAACTATCGATCTACAGGCATTCTCTGGTCATCAACCTTGCACAACTCCCAGGGTCTGTTAACACTAAGTAAACCCTGATTAATTCCGCTTTCGTCACTCCCGTGCAAGCTGGAGTCCAGAAAAATCAAGCCCTTATAGATTCCCGCCTGCGAGGGAATGAGATTAATCAGTTTCCCTAAGTCACTATGACGTATTTCAGCAAGCCTTCCGAGGGGAACAGCGCGGTACCCTTTTCATTGCGTTCGTAGCCTGTATCAACCGCAAGCCCCCGTGAGTAAGCTGCCTTGACCGCTGGCCTGTCCGCTATCTCTTCAGCCCATCGGCAAATATGCTTATATCGCGCTGCGCCATCTCTGGGTTCTGTATAAATTATCCAGGGAAAACATGCCATATCGGCTATTGAATAGTCACCGGCAAGATAGCGATATTCCCCCAGGCGTTTGTCCATGATTTCCCACAATCCGACCCAGATACTCGAAAAACGATTGAGCGCGTAACTGTGATCCATCTGTGGCGCAATGCGAGGCGCCCATCGATTGAAATGCCATTGCTGGCCGCCCATAGGCCCCAAACCCGCCATTTGCCAATATAGCCACTGCTTGGCCAGATAGCGCGAACGCAGATCTTCAGGCATAAATTGCCCGGATTTTTCGGCAAGATACTCAAGAATCGCCCCTGATTCAAAAATAACCAAAGGCTCGCCACCGTCCTTGGGAGCATGATCGCGAATAACGGGCAACTTGCGATTGGCGGCGCCGGCAATGTTGGCAGGGTCAAGATGCTCACCCTTACTTATATCCACAAAGCGGCACTCATGTGCCAACCCCATCTCTTCAAGAGCGACGCTGATTTTGTATACATTTGGGCTGGTGACAAAAAATAATTCAATCATCGCAATGGACTAACCTTGTTTTTGACATACTGGAGCCAATACGCAGCGGCTGGGCAGTGACAATTCAGCCTCTTTCAACCGTTGCTGGATTAGACCTCACAGAATGTTCAGGCATCCGCCTGCAAGCAGGCTGCTACAGGTAGATGACTTTCGGCAGCAACCAACTCCGTTGGTGATAGCGGATTTTGATCGCTGCGATCACCTAAGGAAACTCTGATTAATTCCGCTTATAGATTCCCGCCTGCGCGGGAATGACATTAATCAGAGTTTCCCTAAGTTCGACAGGCTGCTAACTGATATTAATACTCAGCCCCGCATCCACCGGCAAAACGACACCGTGGACATAACGCGCTTCATCCGAAGCCAAAAAGTTGACGGCATTGCCAATATCCTCAGGGTCAACCCCCGAAATGGGCAGCAAGTGCATACCTTTGAGCACCTCAAGCATGCCCTCTCTGGTGCCGCCTGGCCCGCCGGTAAATAAATCGTAGTAAAACTGATTGTCTGTCATCGGAGTATCGACCATTGTCGGCGCCACTGCGTTGACACGAATCCGGTGAGCCCCCAGCTCCGTCGCCAGCGCTCGTGTCAATCCCACCACGGCGTGTTTTGCGGTGACATAGTGGGCAAATCCTGAGGTACCGCCCTGAATACCGGCAACAGAGGAAATAATCACGATGCAACCCCTGCCCGCTTCAATCATGCCAGGTATAGCCGCACGCGCTGTATTCCAGGCACCTTTGACATTGACATCCATCATCAGGTCCCACTGTTTTTCGCTGAGCTGATGGGCGGGAACGCCGCCGGAAAAAATGCCCGCATTGGCAACGACAATATCCAGACGGCCAAATTTGTCGATGGTCTGATTGACGGCATTTTGCATCTCGTCAATGGAACGCACGTCGGCAACCACAGGCAGACAGCGGCCACCCTCAGATTCAATCATCTCCCTGGTGGCTTCCAGATCCGCACTGGTGGCGGTTTTATAGGGCACAGACGCATCTGCCTGTTGCGATAAATCCGTAATGGTTACAGCGGCGCCTGACTGCGCCAAGCGACGCGCGATGGCGCGACCATTGCCCCGAGCGCCACCGGTCACCAGGGCGACCTGACCCTGTAAAGAACTATTCATTTTCTGTCTCCTCAAATGGGTAATCGTAAAAATTAAAAACCACACCGCCAGTAATGGCGGTGCAGTTTTCAGCTAGTCAGCAACGATTAAAAATTGTAACTAAAGGTGGCACCATAGGTACGGGGCAAGCCGGCAGAACGGGAAATATTATCCTCGGCAACGTTAACATTGTTCCAGTAATAATCATCTTTGAGGTTTTTCGCCCACAAAAACAATGTCCAACTACCATCCAGAGCACTGATACCCGCCCTGGCGTTGATCAGATCATAACTGTCAATGACGAAAGGTTTTTCAAAGCCGGGATGGGCGCGGTTTTGGGGAAACCCTTCTGGTGTTGCAATGGGAGCAAAGTTATAACCATCAATGGCCGCTGTCTTTGAGTCGTCATACATATAGGTAATGCCGACAAAGGGGCTGAAATGGCGTGTATCCCAGGTATATTCAACATCCACTTTGTGGGACCACTCGGCGGTGAACGGCAATTCGGCGCCGGTAAAGTCCCAGGGCTGACCGACATCGTTAAACTGGTTTTCTCCCCCCTCGGTGATTTCTGTATCCAGATAAACCGAAGATAATGACACCACCAGACCATCGATGGGCGATACCGTCAGCTCAATTTCCGCACCCTTGACTTCGGATTCAGGAATATTGCGCAACTGGGGAAGCACCTCAAACACGGGGTCGAGAATACTGCCGCGCACCTGCTTGTCTTCATATTCATAGAAAAACGCAGCGGCATTCAAATTCACCCGTCCGTCAAGGTATTGCCCCTTGGTACCAATTTCATAAGCCAGCACAGACTCCTGGGTCACTGGTTCCAGACCGACCCAGCCGGAAGGAGATCCCGTCGGGAAACTGCCCTGTTTATAGCCTTCGGAAATATTGGCATAGAGCAGCACGCTGTCAGTGAGGTTATAGTCCAAACCGACACGCCAGGAAACGTTATCTTCAGAGAGGGTGTTGTTATAGACATCGCCGGGAACACCCTGATAGTTTAAGGGGAAGCACTGGCCAGAGCCTACGCCGATGGGATCAAAAGGCACCGTACCCACCAGTCCACCCAGGAAGTTAAAGAGATCGGCAATGGCGCCATCGCCTGCGTCAGGATTACAGGAGCGGAACTTGTATTCCGAGTCTGTATAACGGGCACCCACTTTCAGATTCAGGGAATCGGTTAAGCGGTAATCCAGGTTGCCGAAAATCGCCCAGTTTTCCATTTCGGAATCAAGCTCAATGGCGTTTTGAAAGATCCCCGTGGCACTGG
>JBFXIU010000257.1:0-4726 GCA_050175615.1 Porticoccaceae bacterium
GGGCAAAGTTGCTATCCTCGGCAATCAGGGCTGCGCTATGGATAAACTGGCTGCGAGTTATCTCGGTAGCTTCCGTAATGACGTTCTGCATGCGGCGTATGCCCGTGTCCAGCTCAACTTCAATTGGCACCTTCATGAAGTAGATGGAAACAAAAAGCACTACTCCACAGCAGGTGATCAGCGCAGCAAAGAGCGAACCCACATATTTGTGTGTGAGCGTTATACGCATGCTCCCTCCTTAAAACAAAAAGTTACAGTCCCAACATATATTGCCAGTAGTAAATCTTACGCCGGAAGGTAGGTTACTGCCGCAGATATATGGCAAACGGCACAAAGGTCCCCGCCCTATGATCGCTCGTGTGTCTCCGATACCCTGTCGCCAGTCACCCGATGCCGACCAAAGCAGACAGAAGTTTGTGCTCTATAGTATTCTTCGGTGTAAACTTAAAAATAAATAGACTCGAATGCAAACCAAGTTTTCACAATTCTGAAACACTTGAGACATTAAAACCATGCTATCATAATAATTTCATAACGTTAAAATAAAAAAACAACTTCAGAAATATATTATTTTAAATTCCTTAGTTAAATCAGTAATGACAAACAATTACAAAGAGCTGTTTTGTCCCGATCGGGCTAACTGTTTAAATATTGTTGGAAAAACGGCATGTTGTGAGAATGGAATGCAGCGCAGCAACCGGTGTAAGGCCGCTGAAAACCCTTAATGAATATTATACGTAATATCAGTGTATTGCACAGTTCACTTTCACCTCACGCATTAAGGCGCAGCATTGATTGTGAATAAATTCTTAATCAACAAAAATGGCCTCTTGATCACTGCGCTATGAGGGTAACCCACGATTACGCCCTTGTGCGGTCATCGCCTATTGAGGCAGCCGCCAGAGCCTCTACACCATGCAGCTGTCCAGGCCCGAATCATTCACATCAGGCTCTGAATCATTTGCTTACTCGTCATAAAAAATGGGGAATCGCTCGCCAGGCTGCAAACCGCCGGCCGATGGCCTTGGACATCTCAAAGTCCGTTCCGGTACCTTGGATTCAGGGATGGCCTTGCGGATCAGGATAGAAAAGCAGCAGGGAATATACTGCAACAGGGCTGCCATGCAGCCTTTTGGGCGAAAACTCGCCCAAACTGGAGCATGTTAACGCTGAAAAAGCTCACATGTGCTAGCGCTGCACGCTGTTGTTTCTTAAAAAACGTACAGGAGATAGGATGACGCCTTTGGAATGTGCAGCATTCCAAAGGCAATCTGGTCTAGATCTGCATGGATTTAGGTCTGCAGGAATTTCATGTTGTGCCGGGCAAGACCGTACACGGGCCATTTTGCGGTGGGCAGTTCGCGCGGGCAGCTATGCGCAGGCTTTTTTACACGGGTCGCTTGCCGTAACTCAGCCCAATTTGTGGCGAACCTGCCTGCAAAGTCCCATCAGGGCATCATACTCATGCCTGCGCAGCCCGGCCCTGGTGAAAAGGCGTCGCCAGGGCATAAGAAAGTAGTCCGGGTTATCACCGTGCAGATAGTCGAGTCGCAACAGCATATCCTTCACGGATTCCATCAGGCGTTCCTGTTCCGCCGCTGTGACCAGTTTGCCCCCTCCACTCTCGCCCGGAGCACGTCCGCCTTCTTTCTTTTGGCAATTACGTACGGCATTGGCGCATTCATACAAAAGCAGCAAAACGGCCTGAGCCAGATTGAGCGAGCTTGCAGCCGGGTCTGTGGGTATGGTCGTCAGTTTATGACAATGGGTAATCTCTTCATTATTAAGCCCCCTGTCTTCAGGGCCAAAAACCAGAGCAACCCGTTCGCCCCGCGCCAGCACCTCGGCCACCGCTGCCGCAGCCTGCGTGGGAGCAAGCAATGACTGCCGCCAGCCGCCCACACGGGCGGTTGTGCCAACCACCAGAGCTGTGGGCGCCACGGCTTCCGACAAGTCGGGGCAGACTGTCACGCCGTCCAGCAAATCCTGCCCCTTGGGCGTGGCCAGCGGACGCGCTTTTTCCCTGTCCCAACGCTCAGGATCAACCAGACGCAGGGATGAACAGCCCATATTCACGCAAGCCCTTGCGGCCATACCAATGTTTTCGGGAAAACGGGTCTTGACCAGAACCACATCAAGACCATCAAGCAAAGAAGCCATGTCAGCACAATCCTCCGAACAGAGCCATAACCAGTTGAAGCGGTTCGTCAGGCGTCAGGCCACCCCCCGCAGGGGGCTTAGGCCAGATGCGGCTGGCAGCCAAAGCCAGCATGGCTCCGCCAATACCGCATTTGCAGACCGTTCCCAGAAAGCGCCCCACCATGGCTCCAAACGCGGCATCCAACGATTCCCGAAGTGGGCGGCCCTTGGCCATTTCCATCACAAAACAGCCTGTCCACGCGCCAGCCACCGCGCCGATAAGCGCGCCCAGACCGAAAAAAAGCGGCGCCAGCAAAATGGCTCCGGCGATGGCCCCAATCATGCCCGCGAAAGTTCCCGATGAACTTGACCCGTAGCGCTTGGCCTTGATGATCTGCATGCCCAGTTCCAGCGCCTCGCCCACAAGGGCCAGACCCACCATCATGACCCAGAACCAGGCCGTCATGGACTCCGAAGCAGGATGCGCCATCTTCCAAAGCGCCACCAGCCCCAGCATCACCCAGTTGGCGGGCAGGCCGAAAACGTTGAGCATGAGCACAAAGCACAGCAGTGTGATAAACGCGCCCGCCAACAGGCTCGCCAAGGGAAAGGGCAGAAAATCCATACAGCTCTCAACCTATTTTTTGGAGCGCAAATCCTGTAAGCGCACAGCCTTGCCCTCGGTGCGCGGCAGGCTGTTGCTCTGCACGATTTCTACCCTGGGGGTGATAAGAATTTCATCACGCAAGCGCTGGGCAATGTTTTTTTGCAGGTTTTGCAGCACGCGCATGTCTTCGACAAAGAACTCGTCACGTACTTCAATCTGCACGCGCATGACATCGCCAATGCCGTCATTTTCAAGCAGAATGAGGTAGCTCTGCCCTACTTCGGGGAAGGTCATGATAACCTGCTCCACCTGCATGGGGTAGATGTTTACGCCCTTGATGATAAACATGTCGTCCGAACGGCCAAGGATGCGATCCATACGGCGGTGCTTGCGGCCACAGCCGCATTCACCCGGTATGAAGCGTGTGAGATCGCGGGTGCGGTACCGCAGGATCGGCATGCCCTGGCGGCAAAGGCAGGTCATGACCAGTTCGCCCACTTCGCCGTCAGGCATGGGCTGGCCGGTTTCAGGATCGACAATTTCGGGAATATAGGCGTCCTCCCACAGATGCATGCCACTCTGTTCAAGACATTCAAAGGCCACCCCGGGGCCGTTCATTTCTGACAGCCCGTAGGAATTATAGGCCTTCATGTCGAAAAGGGCTTCGATACGGCGGCGGAATTCCTCGGTATACGGCTCAGCGCCCACAAGGGCAATGCGCAGAGGAAATTCGCGCGGATCTTCACCCATATTGCGCAGATGCTCACCAAGAATGAGCGCGTAGGATGGCAGGATGTGGGCCACCGTGGTGCGAAAATCTTTAGCCAGCTTGATTTGACGGCGGGAGTTGCCCGCGCCTGCGGGAATGGTCAGACAGCCCAGCCGTTCCGCGCCAAAGTGGATGCCAAGGCCGCCCGTGAACAGACCGTACCCGGACATGTTCTGAAACACATCTTCGCGGCGCACGCCGACCATGTGCATACACCGGGCCATAAGGTCAGCCCAGGAGTTGATGTCGTTCTGCGTATGGCAAATGGCCACCGGCGAACCTGTGGTTCCGCTGGAACAATGCATGCGGACAATTTCCGCCTGGGGCACGCAGAGCATACCCGTGGGATACTGTGTGCGCAGATCTTCCTTGGTGGTGAAAGGAATGCGACGCAAATCATCCAGGCTGTGCAATGAGTCCGGGCCGATCCCGGCTTCGTCCAGCCGCTGCCGGTAAAAGTCGCACTTGCGGGCCTGCCCTACCGTGTTTTTCAGCCTGACGAGCTGCGTTTCCTCAATGCGTTCCCGGCTCCACAATTCTGCGGGATCAAAAACTTCCATGCCTTTCCTCACCTTAGCAAGCATTAACATCGCCACACTGGGGGATCTCCAGCCAAATCAATCCGTAAAGCAGATTAAGGAAACACTGACTTATTCCGTTTGGCGGCGTTGCTTCACTTTTTTTGAAACAGTCGAGGACGGAAGAGTCCACTCCTGCTTCAAAAAAAGATCGCGCCTTCCCAAACGAAACAACTGCGCGTTTCCAAGAGGCTCTTTAATCAGTATTTTCTTAACGTTGAGAATGTACATCCTCAAAGTTTAAGATACGCTCGCTTCGGCCCTAAACCGCGCAAGTAAATAGCGATTGCGCCTTTGCGATGGGCGTCTGCTCGCGCAGTCACCAGAGCAATTTTAAAGTGAAATTGCTCCAGGCACCAGAATCAGTTAGTGTGCAGCCGTGCCCAGCCCCAGATCAGCCCCAGGCTGCCAGCCAGCATCATATCGCCATGCGGAGCCAAAAAGCGCCCGTGGCCCTGTAATATGGCCCGTTTGGGGCCAGTAATATAGGTAGGTTCGTAACCCCCGGCCTCTTCGCAATAAGGCCCGAAAGCGGTTCCGTGCCCCCCCGTGGACTGTACCTCTTCGGCAGGCAACCAGTGTTTACGGAATTGTTCCAGATCGTGCAACAACTGCTCCAGATCACGCATGCCC
>JBFXIU010000258.1:0-4691 GCA_050175615.1 Porticoccaceae bacterium
AATTGTTCCAGGAATCCGCCTTTTTCGATCCCCACGCCATTGCCGGACGGGCGCGGCGCTACAGCTTCTCCACCGATGCCTCCCACCGTTTCGAGCGGGGGGTGGATTTCGGTGGCTGCGCCCGGGCCATGGAGCGGGCCAGTCAGTTGATCCTGGAAATCTGCGGCGGCGAAGCCGGTCCCCTGGTGCAAGCCCAGACCGCTTTGCCCCACCGTCATCCGGTGCGTCTGCGCACGGCTCGGGTGGGCAAGGTCCTGGGCGTGCCTTTTACCGCTGACCGCAGTGGGGAATTGCTGTCCCGCCTGGGCTTGAGTTTCCAACGGGAAGGGGATGATTTCCTGGTGACGCCCCCCACTTTCCGCTTCGACATTGAGGTGGAAGAGGATCTGATCGAGGAAGTGGTGCGGGTGCACGGTTACAACGAAATTCCCGCCCGCCCCCCCAAGGCGGCCATGACCATGCTGCCCTGGAGCGAAGATCAACGCCCCATTCAGCGGTTACGGCAAGTTCTAGCGGACGCTGGCTACCAAGAGGTGATCAACTTCGCCTTCGTGGAAGCGGCCTGGGAAGCGGATTTCGCCCAGAACGACACCCCCATTCGCCTGGCTAATCCCATCGCCAGCCAGATGGGGGTAATGCGCACCTCCCTGATTGGCGGTCTGGTTTCCACCCTGAATAACAACCTGAAGCGTAAGCAGGAGCGGGTCCGGGTTTTTGAAACCGGTCGGTGCTTCTGGCGTCAGGAAGGGGGCAGCCCAGTGCCCGGTTTTGCCCAACCCTGGAAACTGGGCGGTCTGGCCTATGGCCCCGCCGCTCCGGAACAATGGGCCGAGCCCCATCGCTTGGTGGACTTTTTCGACGTCAAAGGGGATTTGGAAGACCTGCTCCAGCCCGCTGTGGCCCGCTTTGAGAAAGTACAGCATCCGGCGTTGCATCCGGGGCGGGCTGCATCCCTGACGGTGAATGGTCAAACGATTGGGGTGATCGGGGAGCTCCATCCCCGTTGGGTGCAGAAGTACGGTTTGCCCCATGCGCCGGTGGTGTTTGAACTGGAGTTGCAGGCCCTGCTGCAAGGTCGTTTGCCCCAGTTTGAAGAACTGTCCCGTTTCCCCGCCGTGGTCCGAGACCTGGCGGTGGTAGTGGATCAGTCCCTGGCCTTCCAGACCCTGTTGGACGGTCTTAAAGCCGCCCATCCTCCCCTGGTCAAAGACATCCAGCTCTTCGATGTTTACACCGGAAAAGGGGTAGAGGAAGGGAAAAAAAGCCTTGCGTTACGTATAGTTATGCAAGATACTCAAAAAACTTTGCAAGATGTGGAAGTGGATGCTGCCGTAACGGCCCTGGTGCAAATTCTGGAGCGCCAGTTTGCCGCCAAGCTGCGCGTCTAGCCCGGGATTTATATGACGCTGACCAAAGCAGAACTGGCCGACCTGTTGTTTGAAAAGGTCGGTTTGAATAAGCGGGAGGCCAAAGACATGGTCGAGGCCTTCTTCGAAGAAATTCGTAACGCGCTGGAGCGGGGGGAGGGGGTCAAGCTCTCCGGTTTTGGCAATTTCCAGTTGCGGGACAAGCCCCAGCGGCCCGGACGCAATCCTAAAACCGGGGAAGAAATTCCCATTACCGCCCGTCGGGTGGTGACCTTTCATGCCAGTCAGAAGCTGAAGGCGGAAGTGGAACAGTCTTACCATGGACAATAATTCCAAAGAACTCCCTAAGAAAGCCTTGCCGCCGATCCCGGCCAAGCGCTATTTCACCATTGGTGAAGTGAGTGAGTTGTGCGGGGTGAAGCCCCATGTGCTGCGCTACTGGGAACAGGAGTTTTCCCAGCTGAAACCGGTGAAACGGCGAGGAAACCGTCGCTATTACCAGCATCATGAAGTTCTTTTGGTGCGGAGAATTCGGGAACTCCTTTACGATCAAGGCTTTACGATCAGCGGTGCGCGGCATCGCCTTGAGGAAATCAGCGAACAGGAAGCCGGGCCAACCCCCGCCGCTATTCGCAAGGAGCTGGAGAGCATTGCAGAATTGCTGCATGTTTGAAAAAAGACTTCCAAAAATCGAAAAAACCTGTATAATTCTTTTTCTCGAGTCGGGGCGTAGCGCAGCCTGGTAGCGCACTTGCATGGGGTGCAAGGGGTCGCGAGTTCGAATCCCGCCGCCCCGACCATTTATTTTAAAAAAACCGGTAGCCATACCGGTTTTTTTTTGTCTGTTATTCCTCCAGCCTGGTAGCCGGGGTCTGCAAAAAGCCCGAAGCCTGAGGTTTAAAAATACTTTCCTGAAGCGGCTTTTTGCGTTGGCATATTCTTGCGCCCGTATTCTTATGTCTTTGTGCGGCGCCGCAGAGCGCTTGCTGCGGATTGGGGTATGGCAATTTATATTGCCGGAAAGGATTTATTCCTTATAAAATAAGTTCGCGGACGTTTTTCAATTTCTGAAAAACGAGAAATAGTGGAGAAGCGAATATGGATATTTCTACGTTGTCCCTCGTTGAGCTGCAGAACCTGTTGCAACAAATCCCCGCCGAAATCAAAAAGCGTGAGGAACAGGACAAGCAGAAGGTTTTGGATGAGTTAAAGGCTTTGGCTGAATCCCGCGGTTTTTCCCTGGATTCCCTGGTAAAAGCCAAAGAAAAAGGTAAAGTCAAAGCGGTGCGGACGGTGAAGGCGAAATATCGCAATCCCGCCAATCCGGAACAAACCTGGACCGGTCGTGGCCGCAAACCCCAATGGGTGGCCGAATGGATTGCCGGTGGCCGTTCCATTGATGAACTGGCGGTTTGAGCGAAGTCTGGCTTAAGGGATAGGGCGCTGCATGCGTATTCTGCTGAGTAATGACGATGGTTATTTTTCCCCGGGTATTGAGTTGTTATCCCAAGCGTTGGGGGATATTGCTGACGTCACGGTGGTGGCACCGGAGCGGGATCGGAGCGGCGCCAGTAATTCCCTGACCTTGGACCGCCCGCTGTATTTACGGCGGGCGTCCAATGGCTTTTATTTCGTCAATGGCACACCTACGGATTGTGTCCATCTGGCAGTGACCGGCATGTTGGATAGTTTGCCCGATATGGTGGTCTCCGGAATTAATCACGGCTCCAATATGGGCGACGACACCGTTTATTCCGGTACGGTGGCCGCGGCGACGGAAGGATATTTATTAGGAATACCTTCCCTGGCAGTTTCTTTGACCGGAAAAGAATTCAAGCATCTGGATACGGCGGCCCGGGTAGCCCGGGAGCTGGTTTTGAAATTCCAGAGTCAGGCTTTCCCCAATCCCCTGTTGTTAAATGTCAATGTGCCGGATGTGCCTTATGAGCAATTGGCTGGACAACGGGTGACCCGTTTGGGAAGGCGCCATAAGGCGGAGCCGGCGGTAAAAACTAAAACCCCCCGGAATGAAACCGTCTATTGGGTGGGGGCCGCCGGGTCGGCCCAGGATGCGGGGGAGGGCACGGATTTCTGGGCCATTCGCCAGAAACTGGTTTCTTTGACGCCTCTGCAATTGGATTTAACCCACACCGGCCAAATGCCCGCAGTGCAATCCTGGCTGGAAGGATAAGGGCATGGTTACCGGGATTGGCATGACTTCCACCCGCACCCGTCTGCGCATGGTGGATCGGCTGCGGGAACAGGGGATTCAGGATGAGGCGGTGTTGTCCGCCATTGCGACGGTGCCACGGCATATTTTCGTGGAAGAGGCCATGGCCCATCGGGCCTACGAAGATACGGCCTTACCCCTAGGCTGCTCCCAGACCATCTCCCAGCCCTACATTGTGGCCCGCATGATCGAGTTATTGCGCCAGGGCCGGGAAACCAGCTTGGCGGGCGGTCTGGGCAAGACCCTGGAGATTGGCGCTGGCTGCGGCTATCAGGCTGCGGTGCTGGGGGAATTGACGGACCAAGTTTATGCGGTGGAGCGGATCGAGCCCCTGCTGAATAAAGCCAAGGCCAATTTGCGTCAGTTGCAGCAGTTCCATGTCCGGCTCCAGTACGCGGATGGCCAGTTGGGGCTGCCGGCGGCGGCGCCCTTCGATTCCATTATTGTGGCGGCAGCGGCGCCCCGGGTGCCTCCCGCCCTTTTGCAGCAACTGGCGCTTGGTGGCAGAATGGTGCTCCCTGTGGGAAGCGCTGAGCAACAGCTCCATCTGGTCGAGCGAACGCCTCAGGGCTTCCTCGAAACCAAATTGGAGGGCGTGCGGTTCGTGCCCTTGCTGTCGGGAGTCGAATGACCAAATCCTTCCATGCCCTGCCAGCCTTAGTTTTCGCGACTTTCTTGGCGGGCGTCCTTGCCGGATGCGCCAGTTCCGGTTCCCCCGCGCCGGTGGAGCAACGGGGTGGTGCCGCCCGCAGTGCGGCCCCCGCCGTGAGCGCCAACAGCGACGAATTCTATACGGTGCGTAAGGGGGATACCCTCTACGCCATCGCCAGTTCCCATGGCCAGTCCTTTCGCGACATTGCCTCCTGGAACAATCTGCAGGATCCCCACCATATCGAGGTCGGCCAACAGCTGCGGGTTAAGCCCCCCAAGGATGAGGGCGTAGCCAAGCCCATGGCGGTCGGCTCCCAGGTGGTGGAAAAGCGTTCTCTTGATGCCGCGCCCTCTACGGCTGCCTCAGCGGCCAATAATGACGGGGTGAAGCGGGAACCCAAGGCGGGCAAGGAAACTTATTCGGATCAGGCCTACGCTAAATA
>JBFXIU010000259.1:0-4671 GCA_050175615.1 Porticoccaceae bacterium
ACGCCCTGGGATTCCCACAAACGGCGCACTTCGCGATTGCGACCTTCCCCCACCACCACCGAGAACCAGCGATTGGTGTTGCCGCCCTGCCCCACTTTAATACGCAGAAATCGCGCCGGACCATCGTCCAGTTCAACACCTTCCTGCAATTGCTTGAGCATGTCGTCGTCCACGGAGCCGTGGATGCGCGCCAGGTACTCCCGCTCCACTTCACTGGAAGGATGCATGAGCGCATTGGCCAGCTCACCGTTATTGGTAAACAACAGCAAACCGGAGGTGTTGATATCGAGCCGTCCCACCATTACCCAACGACCGCGATGCAATCTTGGCAGATGGGCAAACACTGTAGGTCGCCCTTCGGGATCCTCCTTGGTTGAAATTTCGCCCTCGGGCTTGTTGTAGAGGATAACGCGGATTCTTTCCTGGTCTGACGACAACTTAACCGGGTGACCGTCGACTCTGACCTCGTCACCGGGGTCAACCCGATCGCCAATTTTCGCCAGTTTGCCGTTGACGGAAATTCTGCCGGAAAGAATCCAGCGCTCCAATTCCCGACGGGAACCTACGCCCACACGGGCAAGGGCTTTTTGCAATTTTTCACTCATGATTTTCTTTCATTCACGGGCAGGCTGAGAATTTCTGCCCCATTGGGTTGTCTGCCGTCCTCGTTTTTCGGGCTCTCGTCGGCAGCGGCCTGATGTTTCAGGCCTGCTGAATCAGTGGATTCAGCCGTATCTAGCATCGAATCCTGTGTCTCAGGATCGTTTTCGACATGACGTTCGACGTCATGGTTTTTTCCCGTCTCAGAGTCGATATCGATACTGTCCTCTTCATCGGCGCTTTTACCCAGGCCGAAGTTGAGCTCGACGTTAATGCTGTCGAGGTCGCGAATTTCATCCAGGGGAGGCAGCTCCTCCAGGCTCTTCAGGTTGAAGTAATCGAGAAACTGCCTGGTAGTGGCAAAGAGGGCCGGGCGCCCGGGAACATCGCGGTGCCCCACAACCCGAACCCACTCCCGCTCCATCAGGGTGCGAATAATGTCCGAGCTCACCGCAACACCCCGAATTTGCTCAATGTCGCCGCGGGTAATCGGCTGGCGGTAGGCGATCAGCACCAGGGTTTCAAGCAGTGCCCGCGAATATTTTTTGGGTTTCTCCTCCCACAACCGGGAAATCCACGGCGCCAACTCCTGGCGCACCTGAAAACGGTAACCGCTGGCGGTGCGCTTGAGTTCGAAACTGCGACCTTTACAGTCAGCGTCAATATCTTCGAGGGCGGCAACGAATTCTTCTTTTGTCGGCCGCGATTCCTCATCGAAAAGCTCGCCAAGCTTGTCGAGAGTCACAGATTGACCAGCGGCAAGAAGTGCAGCTTCAACGATATTTTTCAATGTCTTACTATCGATTCCTGTGGTCATTTCAGAGATTCCAGACTCCTGTTTTTGCGGCACCAACATTGGCTTTCAGCGGCAGCTTCACGGCATCGCCCCGTTGCGCGCCTTGACGTGTATGGGGCCAAAAATATCGTTCTGGATAATTTCCACCAGGGATTCCTTGATCAGCTCCATGACTGCCAGAAACGTCACTATCACGCCCTGACGCCCTTCCGACAACCTGAACAGGGCAACAAAAGGCACAAACTGCTGGGTCTGCAAGCGCTCAAGCACCTGACTCATTCGCTCTCGAGTGGACAGCTGCTCCAATTGTATATGGTGCGACTTGGTCAGAGACGCCCTTTTAAGGACATCGGCAAAAGCCAGCAACAACTGTTTCATATCCACATCAGGGTGGGGGCGCTGGCTGTTGAAATCCGGCTCTTTGGCGCTGGCGAGAAAGGCGTCTCGACCAATGCGGGGAATTTCGTCGAGATCTTCCGCTGCTTTCTTGAAGCGTTCATATTCCTGAAGACGACGTATCAACTCCGCTCTCGGGTCTTCCTCATCCTCTTCCTCTTTTTGGCGGGGCAGCAACATTCGCGACTTGATTTCCGTGAGCATGGCCGCCATCACCATATACTCAGCGGCCAGTTCAAAGGTCATTGACGTCATCATCTCAATGTAGCCCATATACTGGCGGGTGATTTCGGCAACATTGATTTCGAGAATATCAATATTCTGCTTCTTGATCAGGTAGAGCAGCAGATCCAGGGGACCTTCAAAGGCTTCGAGAAAAACTTCAAGAGCTTCCGGCGGAATATAGAGATCCTTGGGCAGGGCGGTATACGCCTTGCCATAGACCATGGCAAAGGGCATTTCAGACTGCAGAGGATCCACAGCCCCAGACTCTTCATTGCCCTGACTCTGATCAGCCACGACCCCGGTTTCTGGCAGTTTATCGGTATTTTCAGCGATCACATTGAGATTCCAGTTATTGACCGAGGATTATACCTGCTGACCACGGCAACAGAGAAACCTGGCGCCAACCGGGGTTGTTCCCGACACAGAATCAAGGGTCAAGCCTCAAAAGGCGAGAAATCACCCATGCCCTGGCGACGCAGTTCCGGGCAGTCGCCGGTCATATCAATGACGGTGGTCGGTTCCAGCCCACAATAGCCGCCATCGATAATCAGATCCACCCGGCGTTCAAGGGCGGCGCGAATGTCATAGGGATCCGTAAGGGGGAGCTCGTCACCGGGCATTATCAGGGTGACACTCATCATGGGCTCGTTGAGTTCTTCCAGAAGCGCAAGGGCAATGGGATTGGCCGGAACTCTGAGGCCGATGGTTTTGCGCTTGGGATGCATCAGCCGCCGAGGAACCTCCGATGTCGCCTCGAGAATAAAGGTGTAGGCACCTGGGGTATTCGCCTTGAGCATGCGAAAAACCTGGTTGCTGACCTTGGCATAGGTGGCTATCTCGGAAAGATCCCGGCACATGAGGGTGAAATTGTGATTCTTATCCAATTGGCGAATTTGCCGTATGGTTTCCATCGCGGCTTTATCACCCAGATGGCAGCCAAGCGCATAGGCGGAATCTGTGGGATACACCGCCACGCCACCGCCGCGGATGACGTCTGCGGCCTGATGAATCAGCCGTTGCTGGGGGTTTTCCGGATGGATGTATAAAAATTCACTCATAGTTGATAATTTGCCACCGCCATGGGCGACCCTGTCATAATTCTCATTACTACTCTTGCCAAGAGCCGCCGCACACATCAATCGCCACCCCTTCAGGGCGGCCACACTGGTACAATGCGTTGTGAACGCAATGCCTTCTCTCTAAAATGGCCATTCTACCCTATCACCACCAACAAAACGCAGCCCTCTATGAACGAAAGTGTCGATGACAGCAATACAGCCAATGGCGCCACCGCAACCGCTGTGAAAGGCAAGGAGCACAAGGCCGAAAACCTCTTGGTCAATCTGCTTTTCAATATCGTTATTCCCACACTAATTCTCACCAAATTGAGCGGCGACGACTATCTGGGGGTCACCCATGGCATTCTTGTGGCTCTCGCCTTTCCTGTTGCCTATGGCATCAAGGATATTATTCGTACTCGAAAAGTGAACCTGTTTTCTGTACTGGGCATTTTCAGCATTATCATGACCGGAGGAATCAGCCTGCTGGGACTGGATCCAAAGTATCTGGCCATGAAAGAAGCCGCTGTGCCGACGGTTTTTGGCCTGGCAACGCTGGTATCTATCAAGACCCCTTACCCATTGGTCAAAACCTTTATTTACAACGACACCATTCTCGACACCGGCGCTATTCGCCAGGCACTGGATCGGCGCAATGCAGTTAACCGCTTTGAACAACTGCTGAAAACCGCGTCCTGGCTGGTGGCCAGCTCGTTTTTTCTCTCTGCGCTGCTCAATTACATCCTCGCCATTACCATAGTGACATCCCAGCCCGGATCAGTGGAATATAACGAGCAACTGGGTACAATGACCGCCCTCAGCTTCCCGGTTATTGCCCTTCCCGCCACGCTGGTGATGATGGCCTCCATGTTCTATCTTTTTCGAGGCATCACCAGGCTGACCGGACTGCAACTCGAAGAGATGATCAGACACAAAGTAAAGGACAAGTGATCCATGTGGTATGCCATTATCAGCACCGATGTAGAAAACAGCCTGGAAAAAAGGCGGCAAACGCGTCCGGCACACATCGCTCGACTGAAGAGCCTTTTTGACCAGGGGCGCCTGCTGGCGGCAGGGGCTCACCCCGCCATCGATGGCGAGGATCCGGGCGAAGCCGGTTTTACCGGCAGTCTGGTGATTGCGGAATTTGACAGCCTTGACCAGGCGCAGCAGTGGGCGGATGCCGACCCCTATATAGCGGCAGGCATCTATGCCAACGTCGTGGTAAAGCCCTACCGGCTTGCCTTTCCGTGAAACTCATCGCTACAGTGCCGGTTACTTGCGTAAACTTTGATTAATTCTGTTTTCGTCATTCCCGCACAGGCGCACTACTGTGCGGAATAAATAGAGGCTGCTTTCCCTAAGCCTGAAACAGTAAGGAGGTTGAGTGGTTCTGAGCACCTCGAGACTTAAACGAAAGCTGTCGCTCCTGCGCAGGCAGGAACCTAGGAAGATTTTCAGGGTAGTCCCTCAGGCTGCTAATATTGTTGAACAATCAGCTGATTTACCGCTTTATTGGGCTAGTGCACACATATGCCCTGGTGTTCAGTTGGTTTCGATTCGGGATTCCTGCCCCCGATCAGGTCGAGGGTGACG
>JBFXIU010000260.1:0-4655 GCA_050175615.1 Porticoccaceae bacterium
TTGCGCAAAGCCGATGATGCACTTTATCAGGCCAAAAACAGTGGCCGCAACAGAGTGGTAGTGGCGATGGGTGGTGGGGCGTCAGAAGCTGATTGATGTAAAAAAGACTGGTGCCCCAGGCAGGACGAAAACCAGATTTAAGCACGTTAAACTAGAGTAATAAAAATCAACTAAAATCAGGAAGTTACAACTACTTTTGCTGCTATAATACTTTAACGGAAATTAACCAAAAACAACGGTTTTTTACCCCAAAAGTAAGACATATGTAAGACAGAATTTGAAGGTATTACAGATGGGACGTAGCAGCGAAAGCCAGACAGTACGGGGGAAAGCGCCCACCGTCGAATGGAAGAAGACAGCAATAAATGCTCTAAAATCGTCTGAAAAGCGCCAGAGCTTCAAGGTTGAAGGGCATACCGGGCTGCGTGTTGAGGTCATGCCGTACCGCATCGACAAGGAAACCGGAGACCGGATTGAAGGCCGTCGCGTGTTCCGCTATGTCACCCGTTTTGGTGATGGCCCCCTGTATGTCACCCTTCGAGATTCTGCCGGGCAGGTGCTGCACTGGGGTAAGGATGGCAGCGTCTACGATCTGGCCAGTGTCGAGGAGGTGCTGGGCAACATCAAGCGCCTAATCCGATCAGGCATCAATCCCAATGAGCAGGCACAGCTAGCCAAGGAAGCGGCCACGTTAGCGGATCTGTTCAAATCCTACTGCAGCCACTTCGAGCAGCAAATCAAAGCCGGTGAACGTCGTCCTAAGTCCTTGTCACAAGCTGAGGGGCTTTGGCGTAACCATATCGAGGCGAAGCTGGGCAACAAGAAGGCGGCAGAGATCACCGAAGCGCAAGCGGCCAAGTTTATGACCGACCTGCTGGCGGCAACGGCATATGGCACACACAACAAGGTGCTGCGCCTGCTGAAATCCATGTTTAACCACGGCATCAACCGCGCCCGTCTGTTGGATCGTAGCCCGTTCGCCGGTATCTCGCTGATGACTGAACCGAAGCGAGAGCGCCGATTGACGTTAGATGAACTGCACCGCCTGCGTGATGCGCTGGCAGAGGAAAAACCACTGTATCAGGACGTTGTGCAAATGCTGCTGCTGACCGGGCAGCGTAAGGGCATCGTCTACGCGATGGAGTGGGCAGAGATCGACCGGCAGCGTGGTACATGGACAATCAGCGCCAGCAAGATGAAAGCCAAGCGGCAACATGTAGTCCCGTTGGGGGCGGCTGCAATGGCGATATTAGAACGCCGATCTGCTGAAGCGCGTCCCGGTGAAAAGTATGTATTCCCTGCACCCTCTATCCGATCAAAGACAGGCCACGTTGTCGAGAAAACCGGGGAGGGTTCTTTCTGGCGTAGGATCACCCGCAAGGCCGGGTTATATGACCCTGACAACTCAGACAACAATCTGAGAGTGCATGATCTGCGCCGAAGTGTCGCAAGCTGGGCAGTCGAGAATGGTGCCAGCATACAGAGCGTGTCTAAGCTGCTGGGGCATAGCAATATTGCGCTGACCGCCTCGGTCTACTCGCATCTATCCACCGATGCGGTACGGTCTGAAATGGCTGGTACAGAGCTTTTGCTGACAGGTGGCAACAACGCCAAGTCTAAACTTGAACGGCTGCGTGATGAGATTCTGGGGCTTTCAGAAGACGAACGGCAGCAACTGATGGAAATGATCGAGGAGGTGCAGGGATGACGCCAGAGCAGGAAAAGATTCAGAGCCGGATGAAGTCGCATTTAAAGCGTGCTGACCGAGAGGTGAGCAATCGCCTTGAGCATGCGGCAGAGGATATTGAAGACTACGGCATTACGGCAGACGATCTGCTGACCGATCTGATTCAAATAGAAGGCGATCTACTCCGGTGTAGAACCAAATCAACAGACAGTGGTTTCAATGCGGCATTTGAAAGCCAGAAAAGGCGATGCCTGAAGTTTATCCTTGCATCCAGAAAGCAAGCAGGCAGCGACCTGACAAAGGCTTATATGTGGAAAGTGCGAGCGGACGATGCTTTAGATTGCTTGCAGGCATCATTGCATAAACAAGAGATGCAACGGGGGTCTGCTGCTGGCGTCGATAAGAGGCAGGATGAGGCTAAGGCGCGTAGTGAAAGGATACGGGCGCTGATGCTGGAGGTTGAAGAAGATACCGGCAAATGGTCTAGAAGGGGGATGCAAACGGCTTTGGCCGAAGGTGTATATTCACTGAACCCAGACATTGCTAGCACTGCTGATGCTTTGAGAAATCCAATAAGCAAGATTATTAAGGCTGAGAGTAAAAAACCGGAATAGCTTTGGAGTTGATCCACGAACTCCAAATTCCAAAAGCTGAAGATACCCCTGTATTAACGAAATTAAACAGGGGTATCCCATGAACAAAAACCTTCTTACACCTCAGAAAACCGCCGAAGAGTTGGGCGTCACTACCGGCACCCTTGCTGTATGGCGATCCACAGGCCGCTATAAACTTCCATTCGTGAAAGTAGGCCGCAAGGTCATGTACCGCGTCGAAGACATTCAGAGCTTCGTGCAGTCCCGTATTCAGACAGTGGCATGAGGGGCAGCATGATGACAGGCACAAAAAAGGCGACCAATGAGGCCGCCTATTTGCGAGATACAAAGGCCGGGCAGGGCTGCAGCATCTCAAATAACTCTGAAACCCAGAATACCACAAATAACAGTGGTTGCAATGGTCAAAAAATAACCTTTCCCAATGGCCGCAACCGAACCCACGCGCTCGCAATTCTGGCGATGCTTATCCGTGGCGATGAGTGCGACCAATTCGCCTACCACGAGGCAACGGGCTACCCGATAGCGGATTTTCGCACCCGTGTTAGTGAGCTGGGCAGAAACCACGGTTGGCAGATCGACCGGGCATGGACGCACGCCACAGACCACAACGGGCAGGTTCAGCGATGCAAGCACTATTGGCTTGATCCTGAATGGCTGGCGCAAGTGTACGCAGAGAACCCGGAGCTTGAGCGCCGTTGTAAGGCACTGGCGTATGGTGAGGAGGTGTCGGAATGATGCTTCCAAACCGCCGAACCTTAACCGACCTGCTGCGCTTCAATCTGCTGTTCTGCGCCATTTTTGAGGCTGACGCAAGACAGGGCAAGCCGATCAGTAAAACCGACCTGCAGCGATTTTTCAGGGCCAATGAGGCGGTGCATTTGCTGAGGGGGCTGCTGTATGAATGAGTGGCAAATGAACGATGCCCTGCTGGCAAAGCATGGTTACATGCTGGGCAATTATCAGGATCAAGATCAGGACGTTGATCCGGCAGAGCCTGATGCTTATGCGATAGATGACCCCCACGACATGCCACGAGTGCCAGCATGGCCGCATGTGGGCGGTAATGGCCGCATCCTGAACACTGAGCCTAATCTGAGTTGCCTGCTGGATCACTACGGCTTTACCGTTCGTTATGACGTGATTCGCAAAGATCTGGTGGTTACTTATCCGGGCCAGTCTGGTACTCAGGACAACCAGAAAAACGCTGCGTTTAGCACTATCGAGAGCTTGTGCAATCTGAACAGAATGCCGACAGGCAGTCTTGCCGGATACCTTCTTAAAATCGGTGACAGAAACCAGTACAACCCCGTCATGGACTGGATCACTGTTAAGCCGTGGGATGGTCAAAGCAGGCTTTCAGCGCTAGCTGATACGCTTGTCACTACACCTGGCTATGACCGTGACCTTCTGCGCCTGTTACTGAGGAAGTGGCTTATATCGGCAGTGGCTGCTGCTGCAAAGCCGAGCGGGTTTAATAGTCGTGGCGTCCTGACGCTGCAGGGGCCGCAATCAATCGGCAAAACGCGATGGTTCGCCCGGTTGGTGCCGGAAGATCAGCGCGATCTACTTAAGGTGGACGCGCTCATTAACCCTGCTGAAAAAGACACCGTTATTAGTGCGGTATCACACTGGCTGGTGGAAATAGGGGAGCTGGACGGCACCTTTAGGAAAGCTGACATTGCTAAGCTGAAGGGCTTCATAACAGCGGACTACGACAGTTTCAGGCGTCCATATGCTAAGGCAGAAGAGAAATACCCGCGCCGAACGGTATTTTTTGCCAGCGTAAACGACGATGCTTTTCTGGTGGATGACACCGGCAACACCCGTTGGTGGACCGTACCTGTTGTGAGGATCAATCACGCGCATGAAATCGACATGCAGCAGCTTTGGGCTGAGGTGTTCGAGATCTTTCAATCTGGGGAGCAGTGGTGGCTGACCCGTGAAGAGGAGGCGCGACTAGAAGAGTCGAACGACAATCACCGGCAGGTTGATCCCATCGAAGAGAAGATTTTGTCCTCTTATGACTTCTCGGAGATGAGAACGCAGAGGATGACGGCCACGGAGGTATTAGAGCAGATCGGCATTCAGCCAACGGCGCCGACCAAGCGCAAGGCGTCAAAGATTCTCAGGGATCATGCAGGCGAACCAGTCAGAACAGGCAAAGGCAGGTTTTTTGATATGCCCCGCAAGATTCCCGGTTCCTAAACGCAACCAGACACCGAACCCGGCCACCGTGCCGGGTTTTTTGTGCAACTTGGTCACTCAGTCACCTACTCAGTCACACACTCAGTCACCGCTACAAGCCCCGTATTTACTGGCTTTCAGCGTTTTAGTGACTGAAGTGACTGAAGAAA
>JBFXIU010000261.1:0-4645 GCA_050175615.1 Porticoccaceae bacterium
GCGCCCTCTTCTCGAAAGCGCCTATGGTGATCTTGGCTACCCTGCCGACAAATTCGACAACAGCCTTATCGCCGCTATCGACCAAGTTTTGGCAGCTCCCGAAATCGACTCTGCAATTGCACTGAAATCGGAGTCTGTGGCCTACCAGTTCGCCGACCCTGCCCTGGAATCTCTGCCCGCAATACAAAAACAGATGGTGCGTATGGGTCCTGCAAACACGGCCAAGATCAAAGTCCACTTACGCCAGGTTCGCCAGGCTTTGCTTGCCGAAAGCGCCGATAAAAATATGGATGAGCACATAGAAGCAGACTAGACTTTTCCCTAGGGTCTGGTCTTTTTAAAAATATGCCAGGCAACAAAACGTCGTGCGAGTCAGATTATGGGCAAAAAAAGGGTATTTCTGGCAGTAGTGCTTTCTCTAGCCCCCGTGCTAGCACTGGGTTTGCCCGACTCTCAGCCCGACACCGTCGAACCCACAACTCCGCAGGCAGATACCAGCGAACCGCCCGGCTCCGATGAAGAATCTTTCAAATGGCTGGATTCCAGCCATTCCTATGTGGTGGAGCACGCTGACAATATTGCCGAATGGATGAACAATTTTTTTGGCGATGTCCGCACAGAAGAAGAAGCCCCCTACTCCACGCTGCGCTTGCGTCTGGAACAGGAATGGGATGAAGAGGATCAGTTTGATTCTGATATAAAGCTGCGCGGCAAAGTCTATCTTCCCAATTTCAACAACAAGCTCAGTTTACTGTTTTCCGACGAAGATAGCGGCGAAACCGGACGCGACGACCTCTTGATCGATGAAAGGGATACCCCTGAAGATGTTTCCCTTCAGTATCGGGTCTCAGAAAAAGAACGTTCCAGCCTGGACTTCAGGGTCGGCGTACGCTCATCAATCAATCTCAAAACATCTGCTCGTTACCGTTATACCTACCCGCTGAGCGAAAAACTTATCGGCATGGCCAGCCAGGAAATTCTCTATCTTGGCGGTGACGGCTTCGCATCAAAGACCCGTCTGGAGTTTGACCGCATTCTCAACGAAGACAAGCTGATTCAGTGGCACAACAAGGTTGCGTGGCAGGAGAATATTTCCGGCATTACCTGGAACACCAGCCTCTCCCTCGATAAGCGCCTATCTGAAAAAAAGGCATTTAGCTATTTTGTTGGCATGGACGGCGAAACTGAGCCGGTAGAGCAAGTCAACAATTATGTCGTTGGCATTCGCTATCGCCAAAACATGCTGAGACCCTGGCTCTATGGCGAAATTCAACCCAGTTACCGCTGGGGCAAACCCTTTCCCGGCGCAGAAAGAGATGGTGCGGTAGTAATACTCTTTCGCCTTGAAGCCGTATTCCACAAAGACTTTTCTGACTATTAGTTAAGGCCACAACAGCCGTCAAATCATGGCGTAAAGGCCGTTGTCCTGGACTGTTTGCAAAAAGCGAATAGCTATGAAAAGTCGTAATAAGTAGAATCAAGCGGCCAATATGTATAAAATTCCGGCCTTTGTCGCCAAAGTTTAAATCAACCCCGTTTCGCTGGAGGTAGCTGTGGAAAGAGAATTTATGGAATACGATGTACTGATCATCGGTGCAGGTCCTGCAGGCCTGGCTGCCGCATGCAAGCTTCGTCAGTTAAACCAGGACATCAGTGTCTGTGTGGTTGAAAAAGGCTCAGAAGTGGGCGCCCACATTCTTTCCGGCGCAGTTTTTGAATCCCGCGCCCTCAACGAGCTGTTTCCCGACTGGCAGGAAAAAGGCGCCCCACTAAACACCTCAGTCACCGGGGATGATATTTATGTCCTCAACAACAGTTCCTCAGGCATTAAAGTACCCCACCTGTTTGTTCCCAAAACCATGAATAACCATGGCAACTACATCATCAGCCTTGGCAACCTCTGCCGCTGGCTGGCGGAGCAGGCCGAGGCTCTGGGAGTGGAAATTTTCCCCGGTTTTGCCGCCGCAGATATCGTCTACCACGACGACGGTTCGGTCAAAGGTATTGCCACCGGCGACATGGGTGTCGGCCACGATGGTCAACCCAAGGACAGCTACATGCCCGGCATGGAGCTCCACGCCAAATACACCCTGTTTGCAGAGGGCTGTCGCGGCCACCTTGGCAAGCGTCTTATAGAGAAATTCGACCTGGCGGCTGGTAAAGAACCACAACACTATGGACTAGGGATCAAAGAGTTATGGAAAATTCCTAAAGAAAAGCACAAGCAAGGCTTGGTGGTTCACTCGGCTGGCTGGCCGTTAAAAGAAAGTGGCAGTGCCGGCGGTGGTTTTCTCTACCACATTGAAGACGAACAGGTCGTTGTTGGTTTGATTACCGATCTTTCTTACAGCAATCCCCATGTCAGCCCATTTGAGGAGTTCCAGCGTTATAAAACCCATCCCGTGATCAAACAGTATCTGGAAGGGGGCGAAAGAGTTTCCTACGGCGCCAGGGCAATTGTTAAAGGCGGCCTGCAATCGCTGCCCAAAATGTCGTTCCCCGGCGGTTTGCTGATTGGCGATGATGCCGGCACCCTCAATTTCGCCAAAATCAAAGGCACCCACACTGCCATGAAGTCAGGCATGGTCGCGGCGGAAGTAGTGGCGGAAGCCATCGCCGCCGAACGCAGCAGTGACGAACTGGGCAATTACAAGCAAGCATTTGAAGCCTCCTGGGCCTGGCAGGAACTGCATCTGCAACGCAACTTCGGGCCCGCACAGCATAAATGGGGCAACATTTTGGGTTCCGCCTATGTGTTTATCGACATCAACATTTTCAATGGCAAGCTGCCCTGGACGCTATCCGACCCGAAACCCGACCACGAACAGCTCAAACCCGCCAAGGACTGCAAGCCTATCAGCTACCCAAAGCCGGACAACAAGCTCACATTTGACAGGCTGACCTCAGTATTCCTCTCCAACACCAACCATGAGGAAGACCAGCCCTGTCACCTCACATTGAAAAATCCGGATATTCCCATCAGTCTCAATCTGCCGCTTTTTGACGAACCCGCCCAACGCTACTGCCCTGCCGGTGTTTACGAAGTAGTCGACAACGCCGATGGCAGCAAACGCTTTCAAATCAATGCGCAGAACTGCGTTCACTGCAAAACCTGCGACATCAAGGATCCCACCCAGAATATTGTCTGGATTACCCCCGAAGGCGCAGGCGGCCCCAACTATCCCAATATGTAACTGCCTGCCCTCTCTTCTCACTCGAGGGGGAAGAAAACCCCAAGGCTGTACACACCCTGTACGGCCTTTTTTTCGCCTGAGCCTGGCTCTGCTAGCTCTGCCAACTGATAAAAAACCGCCCTGTTAATGATGCCTTCGAGGCCATGCCTAACAAGCAAATACGGACTAGGTTCCCCTTTGCTATTAACTTCCACCCTGAGAGGATTATCTTTGCCAGCGACGATCTTGTCCCCCACTGAGGTTTCAAAAACCAGCACCTGAACGTCATTCCGCTGCTGGACGTCAACACTGACAATGGTGAACGGCACATCCTCCACACGAATTCGCCATTTTTCCACAGGCGTCACAAGAAAAAATTCATCACCCTCTTTTTTGAGAATGCTGGCAAACAATTTCACCAGTGCCTTGCGCTTAATTTCACCCCCTTCGTGAAACCAGTGGCCATTTCTGGTAATCAAAATATCAATATCGCCACTCAACGGGGGATTCCATTGTTGTACCGGAGGCAATTTTGCACTGGATTCACTGATTTCAACGCTGATATCTGCAAATAGCTTATCTAATGCTGTCATTGTCGACACTCGCTCCTCTATGCTTTTAACAATAGTAGCACTTCCTTTTTCAGGACATGATACCCGTCAGGCTTAGCTCCCTACTCTAGTGCTAGAATAAAACTCCAGTACCGCCCAGATTGCCGGAAGATTTTATGTCTCACATTCTACAAATAAGCCGCTGGCTTGGCGCCGCAGGCGTTTGAAATACTGAAAACCCTCGCGCCCGCAAAGTTGGCATTATTTTCGAACTACCCATGTTGGTGGCAGCACTGGGGATTTTACTGCGCTGGTGGGGAGAGACCAGCAATGTCGAGTTCATCTACGACACACTGTACTTTGATATTTTTATCTGGGCACTCTTTGCCATTGAAACCCTGACGCTGTGCCTGTTGACCTCGCGCCCAAGTCGTTACCTTCGCGAAAACTGGCTAAACCTGGTCATTATCCTCATGGGATTTACCCTTTTAATGGGCTGGGAATTGCAACTTGCCGCATTGCGCATCCTTCGGCTGTTAATTGTTTTTGCCCTGCTCGCCCATGTCGGCAATCGGGTCAAAAAAATGCTCTCCCGCAATCAACTCGGCCCACACTGATTGCCAGCGCCATCATCATTGTTATGTCTGGGGTCATGATTGCCGCACTTGAACCAGGCATTGAATCCCCTTTTGACGGCATATGATGGGCCTGGGTTACTGTCACCACCGTCGGTTATGGGGATTTCGTCCCCGTCACCCTTCAGGGTCGACTTTTCGCCAGCCTGGTAATGCTGATGGGGCTGGGTATTTTTGCCATGATAACAGCCAGTCTCGCCGCTTATTTTATGAGCCAAAAAGAAGAGGAAGTTCTCAGTGAAGAAAGGGATCAGTTCAGAAAACTTTTCGACGTAGAGGAACGACT
>JBFXIU010000262.1:0-4639 GCA_050175615.1 Porticoccaceae bacterium
ATGATGTGCACCATCAATGCACTCTGCCTCGAAAGCTTGCCGGAATTTTTGTCGTGGTGCCTTGACCTTAAAGCACAGTACGGAAAAGACCGTCCTACCTTTTCGCTAAATATATTACGCTTCCCAAGCTTTCAAGGGCCGCTGGTACTGCCCGACGAAGTGCGTGACAATCATCGCCACCGCCTAACGCAGTGGCTCCACGACAACGGTTCATCGCCGCTGCTGCACCAAATGGAAGTAAATCAACTGCAGCGTCTTATTGACTATCTCGATGTTGTTAAAACGCCGCACTCGGAAGCATTTAACCGCCCGGCATTAATCAACGATTTTGTGCAGTTCTATAACCAATACGACCAACGCAGGGGTAAAAACTTTGCAGTAACTTTCCCAGAGTTAGCTGTCTGGTACAACAAATTAAAATGACAACCAAACCTAAAAATCCCTTTGCAAATTTTAAATGGAACGAGCGCACCCCAGTATTTGTTAAGCCCGAAGATCTGCGCAGCGACCAGCTCGAGCGAGTAGTAGAGTCGGAGCACTTTTGTATGATGCCATGGATCCATTTGCATGCGTGGCCTACTGGCGAAGCATATCCATGCTGCTTAGGTGAAGGTGCCCACCCAGTTGGCAACCTTAAAAAACAAACCATCGCCGAGGTATGGAACGGAGAAGAGTATCGTGCAATGCGGCGCAATATGCTTGCCGACCGGCCGTCGAAAGAATGTACCCGCTGCTACGAGCAAGAGCGCATGGGATTCGCGTCAATGCGCAATAATACCAACCGCCATTTTGCACAGCACATCGCCGAGGTGGATCTCACTCACGCCGATGGCACTCACCCGGAGATGCGCTTTCGATACTGGGACATACGCTTCTCGAACCTGTGCAATCTGAAGTGCCGCACTTGCGGCGGCATATTTTCCTCACGATGGTATGACGACGAGACCAAGCTAAACGGCGGCAAGCCGATGCGCGAGCGGATTCTTTTTGCTGGCCGCACGCCTATGGACGTGTGGGAGCAGATGGAGGACCAGATCCAGCATTTAGAGCAGATCTATTTTGCCGGTGGCGAGCCGTTGATCATGGATGAACATTACCGAATCCTGGACAAATTGCTCGAAACCGGCAACACTCACGTCCGCCTCGTGTATAATACAAACTTAACGGAGTTCCGCTTCAAGCAAAAATCCGTGCTGGATTACTGGAAACAGTTCCCTAATGTTTGCGTGGCTGCTAGCCTCGACGGCATGGGAGAAATCGCCGCTCTTATACGCTCAGGCACAGACTGGGCAAAAGTAGAAGAAAACTGTGCTGCGTTAGTGCGCGAATGCCCACACATAGATTTTATGATCTCGCCCACCCTAAGCGTGATGAATGTGTGGCACCTACCTGAGTTTCACCGCTACATGGTGGAGCGAGGTTATATCAAACCAATGGATCTTAACGTAAATATATTGCAATCTCCCGACGAGTATCGAATAGATATACTGCCGCCTGCAGTTAAAGCAGAAGTTCGTATTGCATATGAACAGCACATGGCCTGGTTAGATCAGCAAGATCCTCTGCGGCGAGCTACCAACGGCTTTCGAGCAGCTTTGCAGTTTATGGAGGCTCAGGACAAAAGCCATCAACTGCCGGCTTTTTTTGCCACTGCTAGAAAGCTAGACAAAATTAGGGGTGAAAGTATCACTACAACAATACCGCAGCTAGGTGCATTACTATGAGCGCCGACACATTTTGCCCGTTGCCCTGGAACCATTTAGCCACCCACCCAAACGGGACTGTTAGTTTATGCTGCAAAGCCGATACTACCGGGCTGTCGGGGTTTAGTCAAACATATTATCCTGATTTTAAACAAGTCTGGCGTTTATCGAAGGTGGGCTTGCCGACTATTAATAACAGCGACACTTTTTGCCAAACTCGGCTGGATATGCTGGCCGGTCGCGAGCCGATAGCTTGCCGCGGCTGTTTTGATGTAGAGCGAGCAGGCGGCCGCAGCAAACGATTAGCTGAACAGGCGCACTGGCCAGAGTGGACAGCAGAGCGGGCAGCCGCCGAAACTGCGCCCAATGGGCAAATAAAAACCCAGTACGATTTTTTAGAGCTTCGCCTTGGTAATGCTTGCAATCTCAAGTGTGCAACGTGCAACCCAATCAGCTCTAATCAGTGGCAAAGCGATTACGATGCAATAGCTGCTTCGCTGCCGTGGGTAGATCAAAAAATGACCACCTCAACCTTAAAGGTACAATGGTCTTGGCCCAACACTGCACAATGGGTGGAAGATCCGGTATTCTGGCGCGAGCTATATCAGCATTCGGCAAACTGCAAAAAGATTTATATCAATGGAGGTGAGCCTATGCTTAATCTCCAGCACATTGATTTTTTGCGCAAGTTTGTTGCTGACGGCCGAAGTAAAAACGTTGAGTTGATTTACAGCACCAATGTTACTGCGATCCCCAAGGATGTGATGCACGAGGTGTGGGCCGAGTTCAAGGTGGTCGAGATCAACGCCTCGGTCGATCACGTTGGCGAGAAAAATACGCACATCAGGTATCCAGCGCCCTGGACCAAGATTGAACGCACCTTGGCCGAGCTCGCTGCCGTGCCCAACGTCAATCTCACCGTGATCCAGACCATCTCGGCCTATAACTTTTTGCGCCTTGAAGAATTCCGCAACTGGACGCAGGCCGACGGCCTGCGATGGTGGCTCAACTACGTCGACCACCCGGACTATTTGTCGGTACTGGCAATAGACCCGGCTATTCGAGCCTCGACCTTGGCACGATACAACGAAACGCTACCGCTGTACATTTATCGTGACTTAGCAGGCCGCTACGCCCAAAATACCGGGTACCTTGGCCACGATAAATTTGTGCAGTTTAACGATCACTTAGATGCATTAAGAAACACTAACTGGCGCCGCACTTTTCCGGAGCTCAACGAGATTTTTATATGACTACTCATGTTTGCCCGCTACCCTGGATATCACTTGAGGTTAATGCCACTGGCAACATCAAGCCGTGTTGTTTAGTAGAAGAAGTGGCTGCAAAGATATCCACAAGTTCGCTTGTAGACGCTGCAGCAAGCCCGTTAATGCAAAAGATTAGATCCAGCATGCTCGCGGGTCAACGGCCGGCAGAATGCACGAGGTGCTGGCAAGCAGAGGATGCCGGCCATACTTCGAAGCGCATGCATGCACTCCAAAGGTTCGGTGCAGACACCACGCAGCACCTTCGTCACTTAGACCTCAAGCTTGGTAATATTTGTAATATCAAATGCAGAATATGTGGCGACATGTCGTCCTCACAGTGGGCCACCGAGGCCTACAAACATAGCGGTCCTGCTGGAAAAGAATGGTATATGCGTGTTTCACGAGAAGGCCGCTGGCCCCGAACAACCCCAACATTTTGGGAAGAGATTGGGCAACATTTATCTACTATTGAAGAAATCGAGATTACCGGCGGGGAGCCTCTGTTAATCCAGGAACAGTTTGCTGTTTTGAAACAAGCAATCGACCAGGGTGTCGCCCACCGCATCTTTATTCACTACAATACAAATGGCACAGTATGGCCCGAAGAGGCCATAACAAATATCTGGCCTCATTTTAAGACTGTTGAGGTAGCCTTTTCGATTGACAACACTGGATCGCGATTCGAGTATGAACGGTACCCAGCACCGTGGGCCACTGTTGCAGAAAACTACAGCAAACTTAATAACACCCGCCTCAAGCACCGCTGGCTTAAAACGCAAATCTGCACAACTGTGAGTAAATTTAATGTTTATTACTTGCCAGAGATTACCGATTTTATTATAAACGCTCGTCCCACAAGCTGGCATTATAACTTGTTGCACAGCCGAGAAATTTACAATATATCGTACCTTAACCCGGAAGCCAAAGCGGTTATTCGCCAGCGCATCGAAGAGAAAATGTCGCACCATTCGTTTTATAACGACCGGGTGCTGCCCATCATAAATTTTATGATGGTCGATCACCCAGCCAACGATGCTGAGTTCTTGGCCAGAACAGCCGAAGTAGACAAATGGCGCACCCAGAGTCTCAGCAACAGCCACCCAGAATTGTTTGCCCTACTTAATGCAACCACCTGAAACCAAACCCAAGTCGTTGTGCCTTGCTCCATGGGTTCACACCTATATTTCGCCACAATCTGAGCGACGTCTTTGCTGCGCATCTCGCGAGCAAGCTCGCTCGTTCACACAGTATATCGACGCCGCCGACGGCGAGCAAGAATATGCACCGCAAACACTTGCCGAGCACTGGAACTCGCCAGGTATTCGCGAAGTGCGACGTAAAATGATGGCAGGCGAAGTGCCCAGCGAGTGCGAAGTGTGCAATACAAAAATACTCAACACCGACGTGTATCGCGATTACTTTTGGCACCTGTTTAAGCACAAGTACGACGACGTGTGGGCCTCAACCGACGAAACAGGCTACACCACCATGGAGCCAGTAAGCTGGGATTATCGCTTCTCAAACCTGTGCAACTTTAAATGCAGAATGTGCGGCGATATGCTGTCGTCATCGTGGGAGACCGAGCAAAAAGTCCACGCCATGGTAGACCTCACCAAGCCCAAGAACCGGTGGATGCAGCCCGCGGTAAGAGAAAAAATCACAGCGTTC
>JBFXIU010000263.1:0-4638 GCA_050175615.1 Porticoccaceae bacterium
CTACCGCTGTGCCGCCCCAGGTTTCTGAGCACACACGGGTCAGCGCCGCTGTCAGCGTCGTCTTGCCGTGGTCTACGTGACCAATGGTGCCCACGTTCACGTGGGGCTTGTTGCGTTCAAACTTTTCCTTCGCCATTGCGAGCGCCTCCTCAAACCGGAATCTATCGTTTACAAAAGTCTAGCCATCTAACGTTAAAAATGAACAACAACGAAAGTGCTGACTATAAAATTACTGGAGCTCTTGAGCGGATTTGAACCGCTGACCTCACCCTTACCAAGGGTGTGCTCTACCAACTGAGCTACAAGAGCCAACCCAACAAATCGAACCTTCAATATGGAGCGGGTAGCGGGAATCGAACCCGCATCATCAGCTTGGAAGGCTGAGGTTCTACCACTGAACTATACCCGCAAATCCAGCCAACTGCCCCAGGCAGAGCCTATATAACTAGAGCAGGGCATATGGAGCGAGTCAAACTGCCGCTGTTTAATCAGAACACTACAGCAACGCGCCATCAACTCTGATGGAGAGAGACGGGTATTCACCATTCGCCTCACTGCGCTCGCTGCTCAAAACCGCTGCGCGGCTTTGTCGAACCAAGTGGCTCTCACCCACCCCCTAAGGGGTCTCAATCCAGGTCGCAGCAATTTTTCAGCTGCGCCTTTCTGCTCAATTCTGGTGGAGGGGGGTGGATTATTCGCCATCTTCGATGGCTCACCCTCCGGGTCAGCTCACTGCGTTCGCTGCTCAAAACCGCTGCGCGGCTTTGTCGAACCAAGTGGCTCTCACCCACCCCCTAAGGGGTCTCAATCCAGGTCGCAGCAATTTTTCAGCTGCGCCTTTCTGCTCAATTCTGGTGGAGGGGGGTGGATTCGAACCACCGAAGCTTGCGCGTCAGATTTACAGTCTGATCCCTTTGGCCACTCGGGAACCCCTCCGCAAAAGGCCGAACATTTTCTACACTTTGAGGATCCATGTCAAGGGGACACCAGATACTGAAAATGGAGCTGGCGAGAGGAGTCGAACCCCCGACCGGCTGATTACAAGTCAGCTGCTCTACCAACTGAGCTACGCCAGCATGTTAATAGCACTTTTTTGGAGCGGGGATTCTATTGGAAGCGCATAGCAGAAGCAACCGTTTTGCAGCTTCTACGCGATATTTTTTGCTGGATAGCGTCAGTTTCAAGGGGCTGTACCAGCTGTTGCCACAACCCTCCATCGGGAATTGAGTCAGACAGCAGCCAATATTCTCGTATCCAGCGCTGCATTTTGTGGATTTCAGCATCATAGCCCAGGCTGAACATTCTCGCCTGTAAATGCTTCGCTTCCTCTTCTTCGTTAACCACACTAAGGGCTATAGCACCCTCCAGATCGCCTTCAAAGACCAGAAAGCTGTCTATCTGATTAGCCTTGAGCTCTTGTAAAAGCCGGGTTGTAGCTCTCGGCGACGGCTGGGATGGCAGGTAAACCCAGTAATCGACACCGCTTTCCACTTCTCTCCAGCCACTGTCTACGGTAAAGCCCGCACCTTGAAACCCTTGAGCTATCTGATTCGCCACATTTGCCGACACCAGCGGCCCAACAATAAAACAAGCTACATCTCTGCGCTCGGGCAAGGCGTTTCCCGTGGCTTCTGTCAAAACGGGCTGGGCAGGCTGCCCCCCCACCTCTGCGAGCAGAAGGATCTTTTTTGTTTCGGCATCAGAAAACTCGATTTTTTGAGGTGCAGTCTCTGTGTCCGCTACATTGGCCGCCAGCATCGCCGGGAAAACGTTGGCCAACGCCAACAATAAAAACACCCACCGCATCATTATCTCTCCTCAGGGAATCGCTATTGCAAGGCCATCAAGCACCAGGTTTGGAGTGAGCGCCACATTGATCCCATCCAGCTTCAGGTGCTCAACGACACGCTCGCCATCCCCCCCTGTTACAAACAGGGTTGCAACCCCATTCCGGCGCACAGCAAGTTCAACAAGCCCTGCAAGCGCGCCCAGACAACCGTGCTGAACCGCCGCAGACGTATCCGTACCCAGCTCAAGTGTTGGCTGCAGCCTCTTTTCCACTTTCACTCCCCAGGTGTTAAAGCCCAGAGCGTTTTTCATCATTTCATAACCGGGGACAATATAACCTCCGCGATGAACACCGAAGCTATCAACAAGATCCAGGGTCAAAGCGCTGCCAGCATCCACCACTAAAAAACCTGTTTTACACTTAACCCAACCGGCCAGCGCGCCGAGCCAGCGGTCTACACCAAGCTTTTCTGGCTGTTTATAGCCACAGACCACACCAGCAGCGCCATCGCACACCGCAGCCATTTCTGGCTCTATATGCCAGCGCTGCCGGCATTGTGCTGCCACTACTGCGGACACGGAATCCACAACCGATGCAATTCTGACTCTTTCGATCTGGCTATCAAAGCTAAAGATTTGGTCTGCCCAATGATGATGGCTAGCGGCTCCACTGTCAGTAATATTGCCCCTGGCGTCCCGCAACCGCCACTTGATTCGCGTATTACCTATATCCACATCAACTATCATTTGGACAATCTCAGGGAAATTTCGCCACCACTGTATTCTTTCACCACTCCTCCGCTATCGATGCGTATGGCGCCGTTTGCCGCAACCCCCACAGCAATTCCTTCTACTGAGAGGGCAGGCGTTATCAGAGTTACCGGCTTGCCCATGCAAGCATCGTGACGGTGCCACTCATCGAGATACTGGGCAAAACCGCCGCGACTGAAATCCTCGAGAATCGGAAGCGTATGACTCAATGTCCGCGCAACAATTTCATTTCGCGAATAGGGGCAAACTTCTTTGGCATCAGCCCAGGGTTGATCAATGGCAGGCTGACTTTCCCCGATCATACCTACATTCACCCCTATGCCTATGACGAGATGGCAAACTCCACTGGGATCGCCGGTCATTTCCAACAAAATGCCAGCCAGCTTGCGATTATCAAAGAGTATGTCATTGGGCCATTTCAGTTTGACCGCCTGGTCGGCGTTAAGCGCACGCCTGACCGCGATGCCGACCGCCAGGCTCAGCCCCTCAAGCGCAGCAGCGCCACCTTCAAACGACCATCCCAATGACATATAGATGTTTTTACCGTAAGGGCTTACCCAGGTTTTTCCCCTGCGGCCCCGCCCTCCCGTCTGCCTCTCGGCAACACAGACAACGCCATGCGCCTGATCTCCCAGGGCGGCAATATAACTATTAGTGGAGTCGATTTCGGGAAGCAACTCCAATCGCTTCAGTTTGCTTTTTACTGCTGCGTCAACTGCTGAATTGATCGCATCTGGATCGAGGAGTTCAAGCCCGCCAGGAATTCTGTAACCCAGACCTTTTACGGATTCGAGAACAAGACCATAGGATTCAAGTTTGCGCAGATGCTTCCAAACTGCTGTTCGCGAAACGCCGAGAAGATCTCCCAGGCTTTGCCCCGAATGAAACTCACCGTCCGCCAGGGTTTGAATCAGTCTGTTATACATAGAATGGACTCGGTTGTTTTTAAAGCAGATTATTCCATAACAGCTCAACGGCAATCACCATCAGGACAACGCCAAAAACCTTGCGCAAATGATCAGGCTTCAGGCGATGGGCAATGATTGCACCCAACTTGGCAAAGAACGGACTCGTCAAAACTATTCCCGCCGCCGCCGGGCCATAAACAAATCCCAAAGAATATTCAGGCATCAACGCATTCTGCCAGCCATTAACAATATAAAGTGTGGTTCCCCACAAAGCGATAGGCAGCCCCAGTGCCGCAGATGTGCCTACAGCTTTTCCTGGAGGAACACCACAGTAACTCAGGAAGGGTACCGTCAAGGATCCCCCGCCGATACCAAAGTACATTGACACACAGCCAATAATTCCACCTGCACTGGCCAACCCCGTTTTTCCGGGAAGGCTGCGCGATGCCTTTGCAGAAAAGCCAATAATGGTTTGAAGTGCTACATAGGTGAGAAAACAGCCAAAACCAATCTGGAGTACGGCTCCAGAAATATTGATGGCCGTCATAACCCCAAATACAGATCCCAAAATGACGCCAGCGGCCAAAAATGGAAAAATATTCCACATCACCGCCTTTTTCGCTGAGTGCGCCAAGGCCGAGCTGATCGAGGTGACAATCATCGCCGCCAAAGAAGTGGCCAGCGCCATATGGGTGGCAATTTCAGGGCTGATGCCCTGGGACGCAAATACCCAAAGCAGTAGGGGCACAGTAACCGCGCCGCCACCAACACCCAACAAACCCGCAAACACCCCGGCAAGGGCGCCAATGCCCATATAAATCAGTAAGTATTCCAAACTTCGTTCTCTCAGCGGATTTCTGGACGCAGAAATCCTATATCAGATAGCGGTTATTATCCCCGATATCACTCGCCACAAGAAATGCCTTTAGCTGTTTTTGGCATCCTGGCGAGAGAAATGAAAAGAATAGCTGCCCGCCTCCTCGCCCGATATCGCCCAGTCGACGGGAGGCCGGTTTGGGCGCCTACAGGTGGGCAAAGCCCGAACCATAAAAAAACTCCAGCACCTTGCGGATACTGGAGTTTTCGATTTAAAGCCTGGCGATGACCTACTCTCACATGGGGACAAAACGGCAGGAATCCGTTTTGCACAGCTGCAGGCTGCCCGAAGGGT
>JBFXIU010000264.1:0-4635 GCA_050175615.1 Porticoccaceae bacterium
GCGGCAACGGGCGGAAAAATACCTGCGTCAGCTGGATCTTTGGGACAAGCGCAATGTGCAGTCGCGGATGCTCTCAGGGGGCATGAAGCGCCGCCTAATGATTGCCAGAGCCCTGGTTCACGAACCCCGCCTGCTGATTCTCGATGAGCCCACCGCCGGGGTGGATATCGAGCTGCGCCGTTCCATGTGGCAGTTTTTGCGCGATATCAACGCCCGCGGCACCACCATTATTTTGACCACCCACTATCTTGAAGAGGCGGAAAGCCTGTGCCGCAATATTGCCATTATCAACAGGGGTGAAATTATCGAAAACACCAGCATGAAAGCCATGCTCAAAACTCTGCAAAAAGAGGTGTTTATTCTTGATACCAGAGCCGCCCTCGATCAGTTGCCGAACCTGGGATCATTTCAGGGCACACAGATTGATGAGCACTCTTTTGAGGTGGAAGTGGATAAAAACGATTCTCTCAATCATTTGTTTGCTCAATTGAGCGAGCAGGGCGTGGAAATAATCAGTATGAGAAACAGGGCAAATCGTCTTGAAGAACTATTTGTCAGTCTGGTGGATTCGTCCAATGACGACAAAAAGCCACAGCCAGCACGGCGAGGTCACTGATTATGTCAAATTATGAAAAGTGGATAGCCTTTACCACCATCCTCGTTCGGGAAGTTCGCCGTTTTACTCGCATCTGGCAGCAAACCCTGTTGCCTCCAGCAATTACCATTACCCTATATTTTGTGATTTTTGGCACCCTGATCGGGCCGCGAATCGGCGATATGTCCGGTTTCAGCTATATCGATTTTGTCGCCCCCGGGCTGATTATGATGTCGGTGATCACCAATGCCTATGGCAATGTGGTGTCCTCATTTTACGGTGCCAAATTTGGCAAAAGTATCGAGGAACTACTGGTTTCTCCCGTCCCCAATTACATTATTCTCACCGGCTTTGTGATGGGTGGCGTGGTGCGCGGCCTGGCGGTGGGCGCTATTGTTACCTTGCTGTCGCTGTTTTTTACCAAGCTACAGGTGGAACATGTTTTTATTACCTGCGCGGTGGTTTTTCTGACGTCGGTGCTGTTTTCCCTGGCCGGATTTATCAACGCGGTATTTGCGCGCTCTTTCGATGATATTTCCATTATCCCGACATTTGTACTGACACCATTGACCTACCTGGGGGGCATTTTCTACTCGGTGGATATGCTGCCGAATTTCTGGGAAAAGGTGTCCCACATCAACCCTATTCTCTACATGATCAACGCGTTTCGCTACGGGGTGCTGGGTATCTCAGATATCAATGTCAGCTTTGCATTTGCGATTATTGTCGCGTTTATCATCGTGCTTTGGGTCTATTCTATGCATCTGTTGGGCACCAGTAAGGGGTTGCGCAGCTAATGGCAGACAATAAACCCACGCTGGGTGCTGAAACTGAATATCCGCAGCACTATGACCCCCAGTTACTGGTGAGTATTCCCAGGGCGCCGGCGCGGGAAAAGTTAGGAGTTTCCACTGCGATGTATGGCGTTGACCTGTGGACGGGGTACGAGGTTTCATGGCTAAACCCTGGCGGCAAACCCAACGTTGCAGTGGCTGAGTTTATAGTGCCCTGCAATTCCACGGCAATTGTCGAGTCGAAGTCATTTAAACTCTACCTGAACTCTCTGAATCAGGCGTGCTTTCAAACTCGAGAGCAGGTGTTGGAGACACTACACAAGGATCTCGCCTCGGGATTCGGTTGTGATATAGACATCCGTCTATCTTCCATCGACGAATACGCCAGCAAAGGCCTGCGTTCATTTTCAGGCAGCTGCCTGGACGATCTCGATGTTGTTTGTGATAGTTACGATGCCGACCCCTCACTGCTTGCGGTGCTCGATGCCCCAGATGTCAGTGAAACCCTTTACAGCCACTTGTTAAAAAGCAATTGTCCGGTGACCAGTCAGCCGGACTGGGCGTCTGTGCAGATTAGTTATACTGGAAAGCCGTTGCTGAAAGAAGGATTGCTGCAATATCTGGTGTCTTTCCGTCAGCATCAGGACTTTCATGAAAATTGCGTAGAGACGATTTTTGCCCATATTCAGCAGCGCTGTGACCCGCAATATCTCAGCGTTTATGCCCGTTATACTCGACGGGGCGGTTTGGATATCAACCCCTTCCGCAGTACGACACAACAGTTGCCGGAATTCTGCCGAATTTCACGTCAATAATCGCAGAGCTATAGCATGACTTGAGCTGTTACGCAGGGGGAGAAGTTACTTGATGATTTTAATATCGGGTCTGGTATTGCGTTCAATATCCCTGCGCAACTGTTCATAGGCCTCTTCCAGTGATGCCATTACCTGCTGTTTCTGCATATGGGGGATAGTGTCCACATCCATATAAATAGTGAAACCATCAGTCGCTTTATCGACACAGAAAGCTTCCCTGCCTAAATTGGCGCGCAAATCAACCGCTTTAAACGTTTCAATAGGCTGTTTGAAACCTTTCAGGCGCATGAAGCCCTTGGGCTCACAATAAATCACATCCTTGATCAGTTCATGAGTTGTTGCAGAGACAAGAATTTCCCCTGATTCCGCAGAGGATTCCAGGCGACTGGCCTTGTTCACTTCAGTGCCCAGCAGTGTATAGTCGAGGCGACTTTCAGTGCCGAAATTACCGACGGTGCAGAATCCTGTATTGATACCCATGCGAATTTCAAGGGTCGTATTGATACCCTGTGCCTGCCAGCGCAGATTGAGATCTTTCATTCGCTTCTGCATGGCGATGGCCATGGACACACAGGCAATGCAATCTTCCTTGGCACCCTGGCTGACGGGATCGCCAAAAAAAACCATAATCGCATCGCCAATAAATTTGTCGATGGTGCCGCCAAATTTGAGGGCGATATGCGACATTTCAGTGAGATACAGATTGAGCATCTCGGTGAGGGATTCTGTTTCAAGCTGTTCTGATAACTCGCTGAAGCCTTTGATATCGGAAAAAAACACAGTCAGCTTCTTGCGCTGGGTCTCAAGACTGACACGCTTGCCGGAAAGAATGGCTTTACGCAGGGACGGCGACAGATATTTGGCAAGTTTGTAATTGTTGAGTTTCAATTGTAGTTTGTCGATAGTGGCTTGTTGCAAATCAGCGCTTAGCTGACGCTGTCGGTTAAATAGTTTCAAGCCCAAATAGCAGATAAATAATGGCGTACACAACAACACCGCGAAAGAAACCGTTTCCGTTGGCTGAATAGTAATTTGTGGCTGTCTTAATGTGTAGGTGCAAAGTATGGTTGCACCCAGCAGAGCGCCGTGAACAAAGAGCCGAGCCAGGCCGCCAAAGGCCACCGCTCGAAGACCTGTTAGCAGTAAAACGGCGATGAAAGCCGTTACCGAGAAAGGCACTAGCATTAAAACAATGCCAAGGATAACTACATCCACAGAGGCAAAAATATGTTGCTGGCTGGTTTTGATGGTTTCACCGGGGCGGCTATAACCGGCCAAATAGGCAATAACAAAATAAATGGCGGCAAACAATAAGCTGGCAGAGAGGGCGAGCTGCCAATAACTGGGGAATTGATTCTGAAAACTGACCGTTGCAATAACAATAGCAGTTGCCGACACTCTGAAGAGAGAGTCAACACCTTGACCTATGGGTTCGGGGATAACAGGGTTGTCATCTGCCCATGCACTGATAAGCTGTTTCATTGGACAATCTTATTAATACTTTTATTGTGAGCCGGTTCGCATATTTCCGGCAAAATATCACAAAATTGTTAAATGTGCTCTTTTGTGCCCAATAATTTGTCATTTTCGACCGAAACTTTAAAACTTCAGCGTCAGGGCGGCAACATCATAGACAACCGGACGACGATATAACATTGCCCCAACGGATTTGATTCCGCAGAGAGAAAAGGTAAAAAATTGGAAAATCAGGCATTTATTGACGGACTTCATAACCGCACATCCTGTGCTCAGCTGGAGGCTCCAGCGCCCTCAGAAGCGCAGCTTGAAGTGCTTTTCAAAGCGGCATTCAGGGCGGCAGATCACCGCCAGCTCAAACCCTGGCGGTTTCTTGTAATCGAGGATGCCGGCCTCAATGCCCTTGGCGAGCTGTTTCTATCAGCCAAGGACAAGGCAGGGAGTCAGCTGACAGAAGAGGATCGTATTCGAACCCGATCTCTGCCCAAGCGCGCGCCCATGGTGATTGTTGCCATTGCCTCTATACGCGAAGATCCCAAGGTCCCCGCAACAGAGCAACTGCTGGCAACCGCGGCTGCGGTGCAAAATATGCTTAACGCCGCGTTTGCCATGGGGCTGGGGGCGATTTGGCGAACCGGGGATTTGGCGGAAAATCCCGATGTTGCCACTGGCCTTGGCTTGGCCAGTAACGAAAAAATGGTTGCTTTTCTCTACCTGGGTACGCCAAAAATACCGTTTCGCCTTCCTCCGGCGCCCGATATAAAAAATCATGTCAGCCAGTGGCCTTAACATTGCTTTTAGAGCTGCTCTTGTGTACAGTTGCGCCCTCTAAAAATGGCGACAAGCTTGTAAGGTGATGGAGTACCACAGGCATCTAAGCACGCCATGGAAACTGTGTATAGGTTAATCCCTATCGAGGGTTGGACAAAACGCGACAGCGTTTTGGACAAGGAGC
>JBFXIU010000265.1:0-4632 GCA_050175615.1 Porticoccaceae bacterium
ACGTTTCAATCTTTAAAAATTTGCCTTAATTCACTGTAACTGCTTGTATTTTTATAAAAATAAATTACGAAACACTTCTCGGGAATCATTGAAAAATCAAGCAAATAGATCAAAACGGAAATAGCTGGTAGTTTTGCCAGTGCCACCAGGCGCAACAGTGGTTAAAAGATCTGCATACATATAATCTTTTACGATACAGTCAGGCGAAAGGCGGGCAGTTGTCCATTCTTTAAGGGTGATTTCAAGCTCTCGCTTCGAGGGTATGGTTGATTTCACAACCGCCATTGCTCCATCGAGTGCAGCTCTGACCGCATCGGCGCCCTGCTCGTTCCATAGATCCCACCAATCAGCTTTACGGCCAAGGCCGGGCTCAGCCACCAGTCCATTAACCTCCTTGGCGGCTTTGTGGGCAGCTTCAAGGCCAGTGTTCTTACTGGTGTCGGGCGCCTGGTCATCGTCGGCGCAAATGACGATGGTTATATTTGGAAACTTTTCTCGAATTGCCTTTGCGACATAGAACATATTTCCGGCATCGATCGCACATGCTACGGGGCCGCCGGTGGACTCATGAATCGAGGCGCCAGTAGCCACCCCCTCGGCAATGTAGACAGTACCCCCAGGCGCAGGAGTACCCAGGGCGTAGAAACTACCTTGTTTCAGACCGCCATAAAGAAGGTCTTTTTTTCCATCGACATTTATTGCGCTTATTGTGGTGAGGTCACCCGAAATGTTGGTCAAGGGCACAAGCAGGGCATCAGACCACCCTTTTTTGCGCCAGGGGCCACAGGTGACAAATTCACCAAAAGGAACACGCTTTTGGATCGCGTAGGGGTGTTGCGCAGGGTCGCTGGTGCAATCTTCAAGTATTCGCTGTGCCCTTATTGCGGCCTCGGCTTGCAACTCTTTCTTGGCGGCTTCTCGTTGCGCCTGCATTTGTCGGTTTCGCTCATTGTGTGCTGCAAGCTCATCCGGACTCATAGTGCGGGTGTCACGACTGCACCAAATTTCAGTGAGATCAGATTTCCAGTTACCAAAACTACCGGCGGGTGTTTCATCTGCATGGAGCACATACCATCCGGCCTTGTCGCCTTTTCGGTCGATGTCGAAGCGGATAATTTTTCCCGTGGCTTCGATCTCACCAGGATGGAGCCCATAACGTGCCATATACCCACGGAATGCAGCACGAGAATCAGGCTCCTGCTGTTGTCGGGCGTTACGCTCTTCCTGTTGCTCAGGTGCGTCACCAAGATCAATCATTTGCATTGACATTTCACTGTATTTCCGGCAATGTAAGACTGCATTAGTCATCGTCTTTTTCCCCTTCTTGCCCTACCGGATTCCCCATTAATGAACTTCTTTTGATGAAGTTTTGTTTTTTTTTGGGGCTCCCACGATCAGACGGCAATAGTGCGGCTTTCAATGAATGCCTGAACGTCTTCGGGTCTGTATCTGACATTCCGTCCAATTTTGACATAGGGTAATGGGTACCTCTTTGTGGTACGCCATACCTGTAACGTGCCAACAGTCACGTCCAAAACCTGAGCGACCTCTTCCGGCGTCCACAAGGTGATATTTTTTTGCGTTAAAATCGTTTTTCGACTATTGGCAAGGAAACTTGACTTCGGTTCGGAAAATTTGCTCTCGTTTTCGAATGGTGGCATAACAAGCAACTCCTTTGGTCTAGGCTTATTTTTCTTTGTTAAAATAAAAGCAGAAAGTGGGGGATGCAAGAAAAAAATAAGTAATTTTAGGTAATTATGTTACCAGTTTAATCAAAAAAAAACGGAAGCCAGACGGAAGTAAAAAGGAAGTAAGAGGAAGAAGTGAAAGCAGATTTCAGCTCGATTATTTCGTCATAACAATGAGATAAAAAAAGCCCGTAGTGTTTCCGCTACAGGCTGAAAAAAAAATAAAAAGAGGAAGTAAAAAAAAGTATTTTTTGATGATTAGGGCTGCTTTGATCGTTTACCTAATCCGGTTTTATCTAACCAAGCGTCAATCTCTGATACAGTATGTTTCTTTGGAAAATCTTGCCGCTTTTGCCATGTTCTCACTTGTCGATCAGTGACACCGGCCCGTTTGGCAATCTCTTTCTGGTTAAGTGGCTTTTCTGCCCATGCGGCTGATTGCCATGGGTCATAGTGGCTTCTCTCAAACTCTAAAAGTTCCTGCAAGTTAAATCGAATCCTGGCATGATCAAGCGGTTTCACTCCAGGTTGACCTCCACGATAGAACCTATCGGCGACTTCGTCTGGTGATAGGTTGATCATGCCAATCAAATCAACATCACGTGGCTCCTCATAGACCTGCAGGCCAGCACGAATCGCCTCAAAGACGTTTATGTCTAAGTTGGTGTTCCATCGTCGCAGAAGTCCGTCTAGGTCGATCCAAAAAGGAAAAGAGGTTGCGCTCATCGTTTCCCCTCCTGCCCGTTCGAGGCTTTCCCTGTAAATTGTAAATACAAGCACGGAAGACCGCCAAGGGAAGCGGCCTTGTCGGGCGGAGTGATCAGCAACGCCCTATCCGTGCCTGAAGTCGTGGGCTACAAAAACACCCGGTAATCTGCGCCCAGCACCGCAGCCAGTTTTTTTAGCGTTCTCTTTTCCGATGGTGCGTTTGCCGTTCTCCATCTCGGAAATATGGCGCTGTGGTATGCCGCTTTGCTTTGCAAGCTGGTGCTGAGTCAAGCCCTCTCGGTGCCGGGCTCCGGCAAGGTAGACACCCGGTTCGTTATCGACCAGGCCGGGGAAGGCTGTTTTCCAGGCGAGGCTTCGGTTGTTATCTTTCATTGCCATTTTGTCCGCCTTTTCATTTGTGTCTCACCAAATACACACAAAATCATTTGTGACTCAAATTTTTGCCTTTATGAGGCACAAATGATTTTGTGTCACATCCGTGAGACTCAAAATGCCTCTCGCCCCTCAGCTACATTCAGCAACGCTGGGTATGCCAATACTGCTGGCCGACTACCACTGCCTTCCGTCATGGTTCTCAAGAGGTCGCTGGCTTTCAGCACATTCAATATTCTTTGGGCTGTCGGTTTTGGTATCGACGACGAGCTTACAAAATCCGAGCTTTTGAACATGGGTCGCTCGAATATCCAGTCCAGGGCATGAATGGCATACTGGGAGTGGGTCAGCTCAACGAAGCGGTTTTTTTCCTGGTTGTACAGATCCAGGATCGCCCCAGCCTTTTTCAGATTCTCTTCCGCCTGCTGTTGAACGGCGGTGAGAAAGAAAACGCACCACCCCGTCCAGTCATCATCCCGAGAAACCGCAAGCAGCTTGTCGTAATAGGTGTCGCGATTGGCCTCAAGATAGGCGCTGATATAGAACATGGGCTGCTGAATCAGACCAGCCTGTTGCATGAACAAAGGAATGAGCATGCGCCCCAGGCGACCATTCCCGTCAAGGAAAGGGTGCAGGGCCTCGAATTCGGCATGGAGAATGGCAAGCTGAATCAGTCGATCCGGAGCGGAGGTGTGCATATAGCGTTCCCAGGTAGACATGGCTTCGGGCAATGCATCCGCGCCAATGGGGACGAATCGGGCCTCATCAATGCTGCACCCGTGCGGGCCGATCCAATTCGGGATGCGCCGGTATTCCCCGGGTGACTTGCCGTGCCCGCGAACGCCGGAAAGCAGGACCTTGTGGGCCTCGCGAATGACCCGCTGCGATAGGGGGAATTCCCGCAACATGCTTTCTGCGGTTCGCATGGCCTTCCGGTAATTGAGTACCTCCCATATATCCGCTTCTTTGGGAGTGGCCGGCTCCCCGGCATCACCCTTGGCCTCGTACTCCAAGACCTCGCCCATGGTGGCCTGGGTCCCTTCGATGCGGGAGGAAAGGACAGCCTCCTGAGTCGTCAGCGGGCTCATCAATACTGATGCGTTGGGGATCGCGGCCAGCAGCCCGTCATATCGCGCAACAGCTGCATTGGCTGAACCAATCAGGGTGATGAGCTGTTGCCAATCCAGCTTTTCCGGCGGAAAGTTCCCTTTGTGATACTTGACGGCACTCGACATTCTTTGCTCCTCGGAAAGTATACGGTTATAAGCGTATCCTGCCGTATACTTCAGTATATTTCGCTATAATTTATTTCTCTGCCGATCCGCCCGCCTTTTTCAACGGTACAACCTTTTCAGGCCGGTCCTTGGTGGCCAGCATAGCCCGTGTTGCCTGCTCTAGTGCATCCCGCACCGTGGAAACCTGCAACCGTGCATAAACCGCTGTTGAAGAGTGGTGCTTGTGACCAAGGGCGCCGCCGATAACGGCTAGGCTGGTACCCTGGTTCACCATGACAGAGCCACAAGAACGCCGCAAATCATGTAATCTCAGATCGTGCAGATCCGCCCGGCGGAGTAATGACTTCCACGCTTTGGTGGGGGTGTTGTAGTGTCCGGTTGTGTTGTTCGATGGAAAAACGAAAATACTGGTGGCGGTCGCTTTACGCCGGTGAAGGATTTCAAGCGCCGCATCGGCAAGAGGAACACGCATGATGCTTCCATTCTTGGAGGTCTCACCGGGAATGGTCCACAATTTCGCGTCAAGGTCTATATCCCGCCACCTCATCCCCAATACGTTGTTTCTTCTTGCCGCCGTGAACAGGGAAAGGTAGATATAGTCCCGGAAG
>JBFXIU010000266.1:0-4608 GCA_050175615.1 Porticoccaceae bacterium
GGCAAGCAGTTCACAGTCGGCCACGATTATCCTCCGTGATTGTTGGCGTTGATGAAGCGCTTGAATGTTCCAGAGGCCACCTGAAGCGAAGAGAGAAACGCGTCACTCCCCGCCGGGAGAATTCCTAACGATTGAATAGGATACTCTCCTATTGTGAGTATAGCAGAATTGGCAGGAAAAAGGCAATTCGCTCGAAAGCAAGCGCGCCAAATCGCGCGGAAGCGAATGAGATCGGCAGGTTTGTCGTGCTATTTCTGGCAACGCCCTGTCGGGTGTGATGTGATGATCAGTTCCGTGGCGCGGGAGCCAGGACAGGCGAATCGTGTGGCTCGGCGTGAAAGAGCGAGCGGTCGATTGCGACGACAACCAACGCGGAGGGCGCATGCGCACCATTGTTTTCGTGACTTGTACACGGAAACGGAAACACTTAGGCGAATCCGCAAAAGGGTTGTTTATCGTGCTATTTGAGAGTCAGACGCAAGAAACGTATAGCGTTTATTCGAAAAAATATTTTGTTCCGGAGACTTTTATTATACGCCAGCCGTCCTTTTCTTTTCTGACAAAAACAAGAAGATGGTGCTGCTTGTCCTCAGAGAATTTAAACGATATCGGCACAACGCTCGTTGCGTCGTTGATTTTCATTTCTTTGTGAACAACCATGACATCAAGCCACTCGTCCCAACAGTCCTGTGACTTTGTAAAATAGCCAGTTTCAAAATAATCCCTTTTATATAAAATACGTATTGTTTTTAATACGCATTCATCGACATATTCAGAAAGATCGCCTTCAATTGATTTTGGTCCGCCTCGTATGTACCACTGGTAAAATTCTTTAACATGATTTTCGGCGGAGTTGGGCTTGCATTGCACATTTGAAGGAATCATTGAAAAAATAATTAAGCCAAACAAAATGTATCGCACATTTTTCATTTTATTCTCCATTGAACAAATCAGGCTTCAGGATAAGTGTCAATGCATTTAAATATTTTGAGTTTCCCTTCAATTTTTTTCACAATAACGACAATGACCCCATCAGGAAAATGATGCCCAAATTTATCAATATAAACAATAGTTACTATAGTTACTAAAGTGTCAGGACCGATAGACTTTACAGGGTTAACAAGTATGCTCACACCGTTCATGTTGCTGGGAAAGTTGCTGAGTTTGATAAAATAATCTATCCTGTCGTATCCAGGTATGACTGAAATTTTTTTAATTTCTTCTATAGTATCATGTGCTATGTAATTATATATGTCGTTATTGTTTAATGCATCCAAGCACGGGATATACCATGTATAAAATTCTGTAATAAATTGAACTGGATCTTGCTCTGCACAATACACGGGTTGTGGAAACAAAAATATCACCATAAAGAGACAACTAATTGCCCTGTCAAACAATTTTTGCATTATTTTTGTCCCTCTCGCCAGTTCGGTCAAACATTTGACAGTTCTTGCCCAAGCGGATTTCGAATTGTGCCGGAACGAAGACGCATCCCCGCTCCGGCACGAAATTTATACCTCATTCAAAAAATACTCAAGGCCTACGATATATCATATAAGGTATTTTCTGCTCTTCCGCTTTCTTGCTTGCATGCATAATTTTTTGCTTAAAAATCTGATATCCATTGTTCTCCACTATACATCGCAGCATGCCCATCCGGATACCCCGGACTTTTCGGAAAAATAACCACATCCCCAGCTTGAGGCGGGGTACCTTCTGGCACGGGCTTGAAACCAGTATCTTCCAAGATTGGGCCGTAACCGCAAGCACTCTTCCCCGCTGAATTTAAAGCGCGATTCAAGCGGATGCCCCCTGCTTCGATGGCCCTTCCAACGAATCCAGCACAGTTATGTTGACTTTGAATCCCAGCATATTTTTCCAAATGCTGTATTGCAGCATCTCTGTTCCATTTTTGCCCAGGGCCCCCTCCCGCATCAGTTGCGACACTCGCATTACCCGCTCCCGCGCCCCCGCTTTCAGTCGCTGAGTTGTTCGCCCGCATCTGCACCAGTTTGGCTTCAGCCACGCCGTCCAGCGGGTCGCCGTCAGCCAGGCTGGCCGTGTAGTTGTTCTTCATGGTTGTTTTCCAGTCCGGCGTCGCGCTTCCAAAAGCGGGAGTCTCGCCTGCTTGTCCCCGGGCGGGGTCGCCAGGGCTGGGGTCGAAACCGGTAGCCTCGTCCTGATTCCAGGACGTCACCGGGGCGCTCATGGGCTGCGCCTGAGCGCCGCTTGCATCAGCGCCCAGGAACTGGTTTGTTTGTGAATCGAACATGCAATATCTCCTCTACGGCCCGGCTAGTCGTCCAGGGCCGCGTGGTTGGCGGTGAGCTCCACGAAGCGGAGCACGTCGGCGTCGTCGGACTCTCCGGCGCGCCGGGCAGATGGGGAGGCATTGTATTCAGGCGCAAGGCGAGCGCCACCCATAGAGGGCTATATGGGGAGAATCGGAAAAATAGTTGCGTGCGCCGGCGCTTCAGGCGCGTCTGGGGTCGACGGGATAAGAAGGGGCGGGGCGTGGACGATGCGGCGAAGAACGAGGGAAGGCTGGTTTGCGGCGAAAACGGCGCGGGAGAAAGAAAAGCGCGGATTGCGGAGGAGAACGGAGCGCCGGCCGTATGGCCGTAAACTCCGGCGGAAGGCCCACTTCGAGGCGAAGGGCCTTCCGCCGGAAAAAGGCTAGACGACCTTGTTCAGCGAATATTCGATGATGCCGACCGCGCCGGCGTCGCGCAGATTGGGAATCAGGTCGCGCACCGTGGCGTCGGAGACCACGACTTCCACAGACAGCCAGTCGGAATTGTACAAATTGGCCACCGTGGGCGAGGTCAGGCTGGGCAGTTGGGCCATGATCTTGTCCATGCCGTCGGCGGGAACGTTCATCTTGAGCCCGACGAGCTTTTCGGCCCGAAGCGCTCCCTGAAGCAGCAGGATCATGCTCTCGATCTTCTTGCGCTTCCAGGGATCGGCCCAGGCGGTCTTGTTGGCGATGAACTGGGTGTTGGTGATGAGCACCTCGGCGATGATGCGCAGTCCGTGGGCCTTGATGGTGGTGCCGGTCTCGGTGACCTCCACGATGGCGTCGGCCAGGCCTTCCACGACTTTGGCCTCGGTGGCTCCCCAGGAGAACTCCACCTCCACGTCGATGCCGGCCTGTTCGAAATAGCGCTTGGTGTAGCCCACGAGCTCGGTGGCGATGCGCTTGCCCTGCAGGTCTTCGGGGCGCTTGAAGGGCGAGTTGCCGGCCACGGCCAGGACCCAGCGGGCCGGGCGCGAGCTGACCTTGGAATAGATAAGGTCGGACACCATCACCACGTCGGACTGGTTTTCGAGAATCCAGTCCTTGCCGGTCAGGCCGCAGTCGAGCAGCCCCGACTCCACGTAGCGGCTCATTTCCTGGGCGCGGCACATGGAGCAGGTGATGTCGTCGTCATCGATCTCGGGAAAGTAGTTGCGGTGATGCTCCTTGATCTTCCAGCCGGACTTTTCGAACAGTTTGACGGTGGCCTCTTGCAGGCTGCCTTTGGGAATGCCCAGCTTGAGCGTAGGGGCGGACATGGAAAAACCTCCTTGGCATGTTGGCCAGGCGACACACGTTCGCCCGGCCCTGCGCGGTAGCTAGCCCGGTTCGGCCCGATTGGCAAGACTTGGCGGGGCGTTCGTGAGGCGCGCGCCCGCGCTTGCGAGCAAAAATCCGCCGGTTTTGGCGCGCTGCGGGCCAGGCGGGACGGCACGGTCTGTTTCGTGAGCACGTCTTGTGGCCCAATGGCCAGACGCGGCGGTTATTCGACTGGAACTCCGCGCCCATGTCCATAACCTCGGCTCCGGTCACGGCCGGGAGGCCGGACCGCGAGAATAAGGCGACCACCGCCCAGCCGGAAGCTCCCCCCTTCTGTCCGGCGCCGGACCAGACAGACTCGTTCGGAATTTCGACAAATATCGAATTGCATACTCTTTGCTTGTGGATTAGTATGTATAAAACTTATCAGGATAGGGTTTGCGCGGAGACGAATCGCCCGGACACCCAGGGCGGACCGGTCTCGGGCAAGGATCGATGGGAACGAAACGCCACCTCGGCGGGAGGCCATATGCGCAAAGTTCTTCTTGTGGCTGTTGTATTGGTTGTCGCCTTGACGGCTCAGGCTCATGCGCGGACGGTAGTCGTACGAGGGCAGGTCGGCTATGGAACTTTGGATTGTGGAGTTAATAGTGTAAATCCATCTTGCTGTATATTTTTGACTAAGTCAAAAGTGGCAAGCATGATTTTTAAAACATGTAAAGAAGGTGATGAGTGTGAAATTGCTGGCAATATCGACAAAAACGGTGTCATATTGTCTGTGAATAACGTTAGAAGGATAGATATAAACTGTGAGCCATCAGCTGAAATAATTAAAAATGCAGCCTGCTGGGCCATATCAAGAGACAAATCGTATTGCGGAATGTCCGATGCAAGAACAAGTGTGCATATTATTGATTTTAAGGAAAAAAATAAAAATAACATAAAATCTTGGGATCTGAAGTTTACTATTGAATACAAAGATAATCTATGGAGTGAAGTTGTAAATAGAAAGTCGGGGTGCGTTAAAATTGAAAAAAATGAAACGCTTG
>JBFXIU010000267.1:0-4602 GCA_050175615.1 Porticoccaceae bacterium
CATTGCCTCCAGCGGGTTTGACACCTATGCGCCGGAGATACAGAAGCGGCTGTACGAATACCCGGAGCGGGTGCCGTTGCAGCGCTATGGCACGGAGGCGGAGATCTCGGCGGCGGTGGTATTTTTATTGTCGCCGGCGGCGGCGTACATTACGGGCAGCTGTATCCGTGTGGATGGTGGTGCGCCGAATGCGCGGCAGACGTGGAATCTGGAGAAGAGCGATCGCAACAAGCCGTTTGAGGGTTTCCATCGCTCCAAAATTCCCAAGGTGCTCGCCAATAAACCCGAGTGAGCAGTGCGGCTAACCAGTATGTAATTTAAGCTGGTTAGACGCGATTAACCCGGAAATTGCACCAGTACAGGCTGAAATCTGAATTTTGCGCGGGTATAACAGACTTAAACGTCATTGCAGTTCGGTAACAGGTTGCTACCGGCTACGTTTGCCTGTTTTTCACTTGATCTCGCCCGATTTGAGCGCACATGCTCGCTCCGACGTTGCTATGGCAGCGTTTACGCTCAGGAGCACGCTCAAATCGAACGATCTCGGCGCGAAAATTCAGCCAACTGGTGCAACTTCCGGGTTAACCCTAATCGCAGCAGCCTGCAAAACAGAACTAAAAAACCACAAATAGCCGTGCCTTCTGGGGTTTGGATAAGCTTGAAGAAAGGTGGCGGCGTGGCCGAGTTAGTTTTTCGTTAGTTTTTCCAGACTGCTTGCGACCTGTTCCAGGCGTTCAACGACACCGCCAATATCGGGCTGCACTGATGGCTGTTCTTTGAGCATGCCACGGTAGATCACGTTGGCGATACCATCGGCGGTCTCGTCAATTGAAAAGTCTCCGCTTCCCCGCAGGTATGCCCAGGTACTGTGCTCAATACAGCCAAAAATCATATCCCTTAACAGGGTTGGCGACACGTCTTCCCTGAATTCACCACTTTCAATCGCCTGCGCACAGAGGCGGCTGATATCTGCAGAATAACGGCGATTTAATTTGTAAAAAATGGTGTTGGTATAAACAGGCTCCGGACGAATTTTTGTCAGTATGAATCTGGTGACTTCCGGGTTGTCTTTGATGATTTTAAGTGCCCGCCACACCATTCCCCTGAGTTTGTTCCAGGTGCCTCTCACATCATCGACGCCGGGGACGTCGTCAATAATTTCCTTGTACCAATCGGCAATTATGCTAACCAGCATTTCCTGCTTGTTTTCAAAAAAACGGTACAGAGTCCCTTCCACGACACCCGCACGCTGGGCAATTTCAGCAAGGGAAATGTTTTCATGGCCTTTTTCCGCGATGACGCTGCGTGCCGCGGCGGTAATATCGGCACGGCGCTGTAGCGGAGGGAGGCGGGAGCTGGTGCGGGTCTTGGGTTTTGCGCGCATGTAAAGTTGGTGTCCCCTGTAGGGTGCTAACCATAGGTGGCCGTATTGGTTCGGTTCGACTCATGGCTGTTGTCGCGGCGGATAGCTGCAATAGCGGAGGATTGTATCTGATTTGGCGGCAAAATGAAGAGCTCGATAGACAAACCCCTGGCCTCAGTTAAGAGTGAGGACGCAGGGGCGAAAGGGAGCTGTTGTTGCCGCTAACCTGGACGATCACCTTTAATGGTTGACCAGGTTTTTGATGGTAGAAACAATTCCTCCTGTTGGGCTGGTTTTGCACTTGGGAGCTGTCGACCTGCCGGGATCGACAATATCTGGTTCGTCGCCGACAAAGTCAGCTTTTGCCAGACCCTGGTATTCTTCGAGCCCCAGCATGGCTGCACCTAATGCACCAGCGATCTGGGGGCTGGAGGGTTTGATCAGTGGGCAGCCGAGCTCTTTTTCGATGGCTCTCAGTGCGGCGACATTATTGGCAACGCCGCCGGTCATGACCACAGGTGTTTTCTTGCCGACTCTGGCGACAAGTCCCATGGTGCGTTTCGCAATTGCCCTGTGTACGGCACCCAGAATTTCTGGTTTGGGTACACCTTCGGCCAGCAGGGAAATAACCTCGGTTTCGGCAAAGGTGGCGCACATGCTCGAGATGGTAAGGTCTTCCACAGCTTCCAGCGCCATCCGTCCCATTTCATCCAGATCCACTTCCATGGCTCTGGCAAGAACCTCGAAAAACTTTCCCGTGCCGCCCGCGCAGCGGTCGTTCATGGCGAAATTGTCGACCATGCCGTGCTTGTCTACAGCGATCACTTTGCTGTCCTGGCCGCCGATATCAATAACAAGACGTGCATCTGGCACCATGGCCACCGCGCCGCGAGCGTGGCATGTAATCTCTGTGTAGGATTTATCCACCAGGTCGATGAGTCTGCGACCGTAACCTGTGCTGACGGTTCTGGCAATTCTCTCTTGGGTCAAGCCGGCTTCTTTAAGGGTAGCCTCTATAGAGGCCATAACAGCAGCGCCGCTGACGCTCCCCAGTTGGGAGACATTGCTGGCGACAATGTTACCGTCCAGGTCGAGAATAACGGTTTTCGCGGTTGTTGAGCCAAAATCAATGCCCATAATATGGTCTTTCATGATGCCACCTCCAACTCAGTGCTACCCGTAAATTATACTACTTAAATAAAAAGTTCGTTTTGCTGTGTGATACGCCAGATCAGCCAAATGCTTCTGTTCTTGCCTGCGACGCTGATAGTTACAGTAATTCAGTCTGGAATCGAAAAAACCAGGATTCAATACTAATGAATATAAATTATTAAATCAAGCATCCCTTTGTGGCCTTGTTTTTCATTGTAAGCAATTATTTTTAATATAAAAATATTTCATATTCTCTTTTTTTTATTCTTTTTTTATAAAAAAATATTACTTTAATAAAGTATATTCATTATTGGCGTGTATGTTTCCTGTGCCCTTTAAAAACATGGGGCGTGTTTTTGTTTTGAGGGTTGAATTTGGTGACCATGTTAACTATAAGTATTTGCTTTGTAAATATAATTTTATTCTGATTATGCTGCGATGAGTTTATATAATTACTTGTTTTTATTGAAAAAGATATTTTTATTTTGAAGTTTTTTTAGGTTGATGATTTTTAAGTAAGAATATAATAAGCTAATGTAATTATTTGTTGATAGATTTGGTGGGTTTCCGGTGTTCCTCTCCTGCGCGATAGTCAGGGTTGTTGTTGAAGAGGCGCCGTGCGCTGTCAGATTAAGGTGATAGGTGGCTGGCAAGTGGTTCAGCTGATAAGTAAAAAGTGAAGGCTATTAATACTGGGAGATGGGAAAGGATGGCAACGGTAATCAAAGGTGTAACGCTTAACTGTTTGATGGCGACTGAAAGTCAGGTGGCGAGGCAGAATATGGAAACCATTATTGAGTTTTTTTCGCTCTATTTGAAAGACAAGGAAAAATTTTACTCTCTTTGGTGTGATGAAGAGCCGGAGGTTGTAACCCCTTTCACCTCGGACGATATTGCTGTTTGTACCATTGCTGTCCATAAGGGGTGGGATGCTGTAAAAAAATTCTGGGATCCCATTTTTGATGATTTCAGTGGAACTTTTAATTGGTTTATCGACGAATTTATTCCTGGGGAAGATCCCAATACGGTTGTGACGCGATCCAATAGCCAGATCGATGTCCAGGCTGGAGGCAGTTGGGGTAACAAGCATATAAAGTACAACGGTCGCTATGTTCAGATCTTTCGTTTCAGGGATGGCAAGGTGTACTCTTTTGAAGAGTATTACGATACGGCATTGTTGAATTCTCAATATGGCTAAACTGGAGTGAACAGTAATTTAGCCCTTGCTGTTCAGTGGCTTTTGCATCGCCGTTGTGGCGGTGCGTGCCTGTGGAAGCCAGGGCTGCTGCATGGGGTTGAGTATTGTGGCGCGAAGGGTTTTTCTGGCAGTGGAAAGTTTGACTGCTGGCGGCGTTGCGGTCTCGGTATCCCGGGGTGGCTTCAGCAATAAATGAATTATATTTATTAAATAATCTTTCTTTATTAAAAAAAACAGGATTTTATAAGTTTTATCTATATAAAGCTGCTTTTTTGCAATTTTATGATTTTTCTTGATTTAATGAATATAGTTCATTAGTATTATTCGTGATTGTAGTGCGATGAGGGCAAGCCTCTAACCCCGAAGGGCGAGCCTTTGGGGTGCACTGGATGTCGTTCCGCACTCATCAAGGACAACCAGCCTTGATCTTCGCGCGGCGCCTCGCCAGTACGCCCCAAAGACTCCGCTGAGGTATTGCCAGGTTGTGCAGAGGTTCCCAAATTATTGTTTTTAATTGTTGCGAATTAAAAAGCCAAATAAATCGGAGGTTGATGTGGATTCAATATTTGCCCAGCTGGAGAGCTGCGCTGAACAGCCGTTGGCATATGCCGGGGAGTGGAAGCAGAGAAGTGGCCGCAAAGTAGTGGGTTTGTTTCCCATGAACTTTCCTACGGAATTGGTTCATGCTGCGGGGGCGCTGCCTGTGCTGATTCAGGAGGACAGGGAGCAAATCACGGCTGGTCGGACACTGTTGCACGAATATTACTGTGGCTATACCCGCAGTGTTGTTGATCAGGCGGCTACCAACAAGTTCGATGTTTTTGATGAACTGATCGCGGTCGATCACTGCGTGGCTTTGCTGGGCGCCGTGGACGCGATTTGGTTCCAA
>JBFXIU010000268.1:0-4570 GCA_050175615.1 Porticoccaceae bacterium
GATTGAGATCGCCTTTAAACAATCCCATAAGATGTTGCAGGTAGCGGGAACCACCGCGAATATTTTCGTCAGGGCTAAAAGAATTTTTGACGCCAAAACGCTCTGCCGTATCCGGCATCAGCTGCATCAAACCCATGGCGCCAGCTCTGGAAACTGCCTGGGGGTTGTATGCGGACTCGACAGTAATCACCGCATGAAGCAAGGGTAAAGGCAGGTTGTACTGCTCGGCGGCACTTTCAACGAAAAGCCTGTATTTTTCCATATTCACCCGCACATAGGCGGGATTCATCGACCTGGTGGGATCGCTCCAACCTTTCAGCTTGACCTTGACGTATTCACTGGTTTTAGGCACATCGGTAAAAATAATACGGCCAAACTTGTCTTTGAATTTGTAGATTTCAGCCTGAGTCAGGCTGCAGAACAGACAGAGCGAAAGAGCGCCCATTATCAGGTTGGCATTGACTCTGCAGGAATACAGGCGCATCAGGCCTGTTTGTTGTTGTCGTTGTTCTTCCATGGGCTGAGCTGATCGACGTCAGGTTGGTTGCACAAACCAGACTTTAGCCCCCTATTGGGGGCTAGTCAATCCAGTGGAAAAATGAAAAGGCAGAGGTTTATATTGCAGCAAACCTTACATAAAAGCGTTGGATGTGTCCGAATGGTCAGTGACATCGCGGACACCGCGAAGTTCGGGAACCTTTTCGAGTAATGTGGCTTCCACCCCTTGTTTTAGAGTCACATCAACCATGCCGCACCCCTGGCAACCACCGCCAAAACGGAGAATAGCTACGCCGTCAACAATATCTTCCAGGGACACCATGCCACCATGGGAGGCCAGGCTCGGATTGACATCGCTTTGCAGAACATAATTAATTTTGTCTTCGATGGGGCTGTCGTCACTGACTTTGGGGGCGCGGGAATTGGGAGCGCGAATAGTCAGCTGCCCACCCATACGATCAGAGGAATACTCTACCTTGGCATCTTCCAAGAATGGCAGGCTGCGCTTTTCGAGATAAACGCGGAATTTGCTGAGTTCCCTGACTTCATCGCCCTCTTTTTCTTCACCGGGACGGCAGTAAGCAATGCAGGTTTCAGCTTTTGGTGTACCCGGATCGCTGACAAACATGCGTATGCCAATACCTTCGCAATTTTGCTTGGCGAGAAGATCGGCGAGATAGTTTTCCGCACTTTCAGTAATGTTAATGCTATCGACCAATGGATTCGCGGACATATTCTATACCTGACTAATTTAGTCATGTATTTTATCAGGGCTTCAAGGCGCCTACAAGCGGGTTTCTTGTCTCGCAAAAAGGCAACAGATAGCAATTTTTGATTGCTCGATAAGCTATAGCGACAATTTTTATATATCAAAATATTTTGATATATAACCCGAGCATGATAGAATCAGCGGCCTTTTACTTCAACACCAAGACATCGAATCATGGCAAATACTTCCAGAGATCAGCGGCTCAAGGCACTCCAGCAGGCAACCAGAGAGAGAATACTGGTGATGGACGGCGCCATGGGTACCATGATTCAGGGGTACAAGTTCAGTGAAGCCGATTTCCGCAGCCAACGCTTCAGCGACTGGCCTTCCGACCTGAAAGGCAATAACGACCTGCTGATTCTGACCCAGCCCGACATCATCAGTGATATACACCGTGCGTATCTGGATGCCGGTGCCGATATTATTGAAACCAATACCTTTAATTCAACAGCAGTTTCCCAGCTCGACTACGGCATGCAGGATCTGGTGGCCGAACTCAATCTGCAAGGAGCCGCCATCGCGCGAAAAGTCGCTGATCAGGTGGCCGCTGAAACTGGCAGACCACGCTGGGTTGCCGGCGTTCTCGGCCCCACCAGCCGAACCTGCTCACTGTCCCCGGATGTCAACGATCCCGGCGCCCGCAATATCACCTTTGATGAGCTTCGCGAGGGCTATGAAGTTGCCACCACCGCACTTATCGAAGGTGGTTCTGACCTGATCCTCATCGAAACCGTTTTCGATACTCTCAACGCCAAAGCGGCGCTGTTCGCTGTGGAAAATGTTTTTGACCGCCTTAACCTGCGCCTGCCCATTATGGTTTCCGGGACAATCACCGACGCCAGCGGTCGCACACTTTCCGGTCAGACACCGGAAGCCTTCTGGAACTCGCTGGCGCACGGCAATCTGTTTTCCATTGGCCTCAACTGCGCCCTGGGCGGCAAGCAGCTGCGCCCCCATATCGAAGAAATTGCCCGCGTCGCCAACACCTTTGTCAGTGTGCACCCCAATGCGGGTCTGCCCAATGAATTTGGCGAATACGATGAATCCGCAGCCCAGACAGCCGCTATCATCAAGGAATTTGCCGAAAGTGGTTTTGTCAATATCGTCGGCGGCTGTTGCGGCACCCGCCCTGACCACATACGCGCCATCGCCAACGCTGTGGCGGGGATTGCGCCAAGAAAAACCCCAGACATAGCGGCAGCGTGCCGTTTGTCAGGGCTGGAACCCTTCAACATTACCGCAGATTCCCTGTTCGTCAATGTCGGTGAACGCTGCAACGTTACTGGCTCCGCCCAATTCAAGCGCCTTGTTCTCAATGGCGATTACGCCACGGCTCTGGATGTCGCCCGCGAACAGGTGGAAAACGGCGCCCAGATTATCGACGTCAACATGGACGAAGGCATGCTCGACGCCGTGGAGGCCATGACCACATTCCTCAAGCTGATCGCTTCCGAGCCGGATATTTCCCGTATTCCGGTTATGGTGGATTCCTCCAAATGGCATGTGATCGAAGCAGGCCTGAAATGCATCCAGGGCAAATCCGTGGTCAACTCCATCAGCCTCAAGGAAGGGGAAGCGCTTTTTATTGAGCAGGCCAGACTGTGCAAACGCTACGGCGCCGCCGTGGTTGTGATGGCGTTCGACGAGCAAGGTCAGGCGGACAATCTCGAACGGCGCAAGGAAATCTGCCAACGTTGTTACGACATTCTCACCGAGAAGGTTGGTTTTAACCCCAGCGATATCATTTTCGACCCCAATGTCTTTGCGGTGGCCACCGGTATTGAGGAGCACAACAACTACGCTCTGGATTTTATCCAGGCCTGTGAATGGATCACCAGGCACCTTCCCGGCACCCGCATTTCCGGCGGCATCAGCAATGTGTCGTTCTCGTTCCGCGGCAACAACACCGTTCGCGAAGCCATTCATTCGGTATTTCTCTACCACGCCATCAAGGCGGGCTTGTCCATGGGTATCGTCAACGCCGGGCAACTGGCGGTTTACGACGATCTTCCCGAAGAACTGCGCATTGCCGTGGAGGATGTTATCCTCAACCGCACCCCTGCTCAGGGTATAGACGCCACCGAAAACCTGCTCGCCATTGCCGAGAAATACCGCAGCGATGGCAAGAAGGAAAGCAAACAGGATCTGGAATGGCGCACCTGGCCGGTGATAAAACGTCTTGAACACTCCCTGGTTAAAGGTATCAATGCCTTTATTGAGGAGGACACCGAAGAAGCCCGCAAGCTTTCCGTCCGCCCTCTGGATGTCATTGAAGGTCCGCTGATGGATGGCATGAATGTGGTCGGCGATCTTTTTGGCGAAGGCAAAATGTTTCTCCCACAAGTGGTGAAGTCGGCAAGGGTCATGAAACAGGCGGTTGCCTATTTACAACCCTTTATTGAAGCGGAAAAAGAGGAAGGCGCCGAAACCAATGGCCGCATTCTGATGGCCACCGTAAAAGGCGACGTTCACGACATTGGCAAAAATATTGTCGGCGTTGTTCTCCAGTGCAACAACTACGAGGTCATTGATCTGGGTGTGATGGTTGCTGCGGAAAAAATTCTCCAGGCCGCCATCGACGAAAAGGTGGATATTATTGGCCTCTCCGGCCTGATTACGCCCTCGTTGGATGAAATGGCACATGTGGCTGCAGAAATGGAGCGCCTGGGTATGAGCCTGCCGTTGATGATCGGCGGCGCCACCACGTCCAAAGCGCACACCGCCGTTAAAATCGATCCTAAATACAATCGCGGCCAGGCTATTTATGTGCCAGATGCCTCCCGCGCTGTGGGTGTTGCCAGCCGCCTAATCAGCCATGAACATCGCGCCCAGCTCACTGAGGAAATACGCGCCGAGTACGAGATCGTTCGCGAACGCAACGCCAATCGCCAACCCAGGGGCACCACCCTGCCCTATAAAGATGCGGTTGCCTCAGGTTTTCAGTGGGACTGGCAAAACTACCAGCCACCGGTACCCACAACCATCGGCGTCAGAGTTTTTGAGGATTACCCCCTTGAAGATTTGATCGATTCCATCGACTGGACACCCTTCTTTATCACCTGGGATCTGGTGGGCAAATACCCGGCAATCCTTGACGACAAGGTGGTGGGCGAAACCGCCAGGCAGCTTTTCAGCGATGCCCAGGAGATGCTCAAAAAACTCATCGCCGAAAAACGGCTGCAAGCAAAAGCCGTGTTTGGCTTATGGCCTGCCAATCGCGTCAACAGTGACGACATCGCCGTCTACGCCGATGAAACCAGGGACAAACCTCTGGCGGTATTGCACCAGTTGCGCCAGCAAACC
>JBFXIU010000269.1:0-4586 GCA_050175615.1 Porticoccaceae bacterium
ATTCCAAAATAGGGGGCCATATTTTTTTGCTGCCCAGGTTCGCCCCAGACTTTCCTGGCTCCGGATACCGATAATCGAACCGTCATACCCTTCAGAAATAAGCTGTTTAACCGGCTCATAAACGGTAGCTTCCATAGTACGATAATCAATACCAGGGTGGTCCAGGCCGTACTCAGCCAGCACGTCCAAGATAGGCCGTGTTTTTACAGCCCTGAAATTGATACTCCATTCCCTGATCAGCCGCCGCATATATTCCCAACCGTCAGGCAAGCAGCTGTCGGCGTCGAAGTAGATAACCGGAATATCAGGCCTTTCCTGTAAGACCAACCACAGCATAAGAGTACTGTCCTTCCCGCCGGACCAGGACAGATAGGGCTTTTTGCAACGGGACAAAAATTCCCGAATAAACTCTCTTGACTTGGCCTCCTTCGTTCTTTTTAGCCTGTTTACCAATGCTCTCACGGCATCCAGACCTCCTCCTGCCTTCTCCAGTACGGCGGCCTCATGCCATACAGCCTTCGTCTGCCTCCCTGCACCCCTGCAGGCAATTCATACACCGCCCGGGTAAGTCTCCCGTCTCGTACCTCGCTCCAGTTCTCTTGCCAGGGGACAACTTCCCACCGCTCTACAATGCCATATCCTTGCGCCGGCTTTTTCCCTATCGCCGTTATCCCTGCGCACAGAACCTGCACCGCTGCCACATTGCCCACAGCATACCACTCCAGTGGGGCAGAAAAAAGCAAAATATTCAACGGCATGCGATAGGCTTTATACCTGCCGCTTTGCTCGCTCACCTTCCCCCGACGTCCCTGGAAGTCGATATATCTCTCCAGGGCATCATCAAACCGCCTGTGCCAGTAGGTTATATATTCCGTCACAGGCGGCGTCTGGTTAAAACTGCAGGCCCAGTACCACCTGTCGCCCCTGCCCCGCCGCTCAAACGGCAGCGGGACCTCAATCCAGCCTTCCCTTGCGCCCGGTGGCGGCGGCTCGTAAAATGCTTCCGGATGGTGCCGTCTGATCCATTCGGCGGCGAGGATGGAATCGAGAGGGAAATACGGCTCTGTGCCGGCAACCCTTCCGTCAAGAAGGTGGCAAGTTATTTTGATGGGTTGCATCTTACTTCCTCCCGGCCAATAGTTGCTTAAGCTCCGGCGCTTTCTCTTCCAGATACCCGTCATACATCTTTTGCAGAAAATCATCATATTCCTGCTTCGCTTCTTCCGCTGGCCTGCTCAACCACAGCATGTTTTCCGATACCTTCAGAAATACGCCCCGGGATTCCTTATCGCCGGGATAGCTCCATTCGTATTCGATTTCGCACAATCCATGCCCCGTCCCGGATTTGCCGCCGAGGAAAGGCGCTTTCTGGAATTCATGCAGTGCCGACACAAAAGCGCCCAACTCCAGATCGCTCATATCCTGGAGATAAATGCGCTGATAAAAAACAGCGCCGGCCGCCATGAGTTCAACGGTATAGCGCATTTGGGTTGCCGGGCCGTCCTTCTCTTTTTTCTTTTTCTTCTGTTGCTCAAGTTGCTCCATCCTGGCCTGGAGCGGGTCCTTTTCTTCGATTGGGGAGCCGTCGGGGAGGAGCGCCTGCTGCTGATTTTCGGGAAGGTATATTTTTTCTTCCTGCTCTTCGAAGATATATTTTCTCAAATTCTCCTGCTTCGAATCGTCCCGCCGGGTATAGCTCTTTTCGTATGTCCATTTACGCCAGCTGGGGGCATTTTTGTCCCGATATTTCTCGGGCAGTATTCTCTGACACTCGGCCACCAGCGGATACATGCTGCCGACTTTGAGTTTGCCTTCCATAATCTGGTTTCCTACGCCGCCGCCGAATATGCTAAATGCCGGCAGCATTTTGCGGTAAAGCCTGGCCTGGTCGATATCCAGGCTTTGTGTGCCGCCGATGGAGCCGCCGGAAAAAAGAAGATGAAATGTCTCCAGCGGTACGGCCACACCGCCGAGCTTGTCCAAAAGATACTTTGCGGCTGCGTCGCGGAGGATGCCACGATACGAATTGCCGCTGTAAAGAAAACACTCCACGGGCTGCCCGTCGGGGCCGATAATGAGATCTTCCGAGAGGTAAGAATCGGTTCCCAGGCTTTCGCCAATATGGCTGAGCGGCGACAACAACGTGATTTTCCCGTCCAGCCGGATCGTTCGTAATTCGTTAATCTTCTCCGCTTTTCTTTCGTTTTGCATTTTTTATCCGACCTCCTGTATTTCTTCAACTTCATCATCTATCTCAAACTGTGCCTCATAAGGCTTTTCTCTCTCCAGCCTGTCACGTACCAGCAGCACCACGTAAGCCGTTTTCTTATATAGCACGTCCAGCACCGCCCGGTGGTCCGCGGATTCTAAAACGTCGGTCAAAAATTGTCGCCTCTCGGTTTCTTCACGGCCAATCTCATACAGGCTGCCACCCGGACCCTTCATCATTGTTACCAAGCCATCCGGTGTCGTCTTGGCCCAGCGCGGCTTTATGCTGGCACAGGCCAGTTTCGGTTTGAGTTTCTCAATAAACTCGCCTAAATCTTCAGCCCGTTTTGCCACGCTTTTCACGGCCCGTTCAATAGTGTCCCACATGCCCGGTGTAATTTTAAAGCGTTTCATGTCGCGGCTGCGGTAAACGGCGTAAACTAAAAAAGCGCCGGTGGCGGCGTTTTCGTCCGATGTGTCGAAATTATAAATCATAAATATTCTCACTCTCCATTTTCATTTTTGCATAAACATCACACGTCCGTATTCTCTGGATCGCCCTCCCCGGAGATAGCCCGGCGGCAAAGGCAAGATTCAGCAGGTGTTCAGCTTTTTTTATGTCAGGATTCGCTCTCACCTTCTTCCTGTGCCGGCACATTTTTATTACTACAGCCCGGGGAGTGCGGCGCTTGAGCCGCCTGGCAATCTTTGCCACAGGCCATCGTTTCAAATATCCTTCCGTCAAAATGCTCACTTCTTCATCCGTCCAGTTAGGCTCAGCTTTAACGCGAAGGTATTTATATACCACACTTTTGCTGCGGCCGATTTCCTTAGCTATTTCATAGCCCGTTAATTGTGAGCTGTCCCGCAGTTGCTTTATCTTTTGTATTTCCTCCGGTGTCAGTGGCGGGTGGCGGCTCATACGGCCTCACCTCCGACTTCTCTTCTTTCGGTTTCTCCCGCTTCTGCGCCACGAACAGCGCCAGGTCGAACAGCGGCCGCCCGCGCCAGTATGCTATTTCGCCCTCGAGTTCTTCCCAGCGGCGCAAACCACATTCTTTTATGCGGTTCTGGCTGTAGCGCCCCGTGGCGATCTCGTCTTTGCTGAAATATATATACAGCGCCTCTATCGCCTCGACGCAAACACCCAGCTTTTCCGGGATAACGTGAACCGCCTGCTCTTCCAGCATGACCGTGAACATGCGGCGGTCCAGGTTTACCGGCGCTTTCATAAATAAATGCTTCTGCCCCGATACAGCCAGACACATCACGAACGGCGGCTCCGGAGGGTTGAGCAGTATTTCTCGCCATTCGGCCCGGGATGGATGCTGCAGCCCTGCGGGAGAGGCCAGGATTGAATAGTTCCGCAGCTCCCGCATAGAGAGGCAAAAAGCGCAGCCAGCGCAAAGAGATTTACTGCCCTGCCCCCTGGCGTACGGATGGTCGGTAAAAGTCGGTTTTATGCCTTTTTTTGTCAGCATCCCCAAGCCGCCGGTTTCGCCGCCACACAGCCAGCAGATGGTGTCCGGGACAGGCTCAAGCGGCGGATCAGCGTATTGGATTACCTTGCCGGGCTTAACTTCGATCCGACCTGTTTTCAGCGCCGCCTGGCGTATTATCTGGCTTGCGGTTGGCAGGGTTTGCATTGTTTCTGCTCCACCTCCATTCGTTGAATATCTGTGTGATAAACTCGCCAACGGTTTTTCTGGCGTCAATGGCAGCTTTTTTGATTTCCCGCCAGATGCTTTCTTCGACGAAGAGACTGGTTTTGATTTTCATGGTGTCCTCCTTTCGGTATTTCTGTATAAGGATCTAAAAATATTACCGGGACCCGAAGGCCCCGGCAAAAGTGTGTAGGAGGTTAGGTTTAACGTTTAATGCTTTGAATCAACGTATGATTCCCCGAGAATGTAGGCCACAACAGGAAGGATAATTGCAACAACGGTTTCCGGATCAAGCTCCAGCCCAAGAGTATCTGCAAGAATCATCGTTAGCGCCGTTATAACCGCAATCCAAAACTTGCGGCTTAAAAGCCAGTGTTTACGTTCTTCCATTTTAATCTCACTTCCTTTCTTCTCGTTTAATCTTCGCCAGCATCCACAATTCCCCGGTTGTAAAAGCAAACCAGCAACCGATCAGGACAGCCGGCTCGGTATAAGTTCTTAAAAACACATATAGAACCGCCCCGGTAAAAAATACATTAAGAATAATCACCAGAGCAACGATAACTTTAGAGAATTTCATTTTCTTTCAACCAACCTTTTCAATACTGCCGCAAACTCTTCCCGAGTGAGATTATCCTTCGGCCTAGTGCCGTCTAACAGTCCTTCCTTCTTTGCCCATTCCCAAGCTTCCTTAGCCCAGCTGCTGGGCACGTT
>JBFXIU010000270.1:0-4574 GCA_050175615.1 Porticoccaceae bacterium
CCTAGGTTCCTGCCTACGCAGGAACGACAGCTTTCATTTAAGTCTCGAGGCGCTCAGAACCATTCAACCTCCTGACTATTTCAGGCTTAAGGAAAGCAGCCTCTATTTATTCCGGACAGTAATGCGCCTGCGCGGGAATGACATTAATCAGAATTTCCTTAGGTCACTTTGGCTGATATTGAAAATGGCACATATTATGCTTGCTCCTTAAGTGCCGAGCTGTTTTGAAATTTAGGAGCAAACAATGGATGCAGGTATTCTGTGTAACAAAGAAATGGTCGATTTGCTGATGAGGGTTAAGCGTCACGCCAAGGCTCACCACAACATAACCCTCAATATGTCTGATCGGGATTTGATGGTCAAACTTGTGGATATGGCAGCAATCAAGGACGATCTTTTGCAGGGGATGCTTCAATATTTTATGGTTCTTGCCGGTGGTGATTGGAGTGCGCGCTATGGCCGGGCTGCGCACACCAAGCCCAAGGAGAGTTCTGTCCTGGAATTTGCCCAGAAAGTAAAGGATTCCCTTCTCAAGGATACGGGCGGGCTATCCTCCGCGGTTATGGCGCAACCGGCAGCAGACTCTGTCAAGGTCAGATATTACCGGGGGCAACCCATCTACAGTTGATTCCTTGGGGCTGTTGCCAACAGCCCCACAGTTAACTGGATAACTCTGTCCTGATGTCCTTTCTTTGCGCGGTTGTTGCGCGCAGTTTTTCTTGCCTTAAGAGCCGGTTTTAAGGGAGTATTAAAGCTCTTAAAAACCGGTGCTGTATAAATGTTATATCCCAACTCGTTTGTTATTGGTGGCGTTGAAGGCCGCCCGGTGGCGCTTAATTTGGCCATGGCCAATCGCCACGGTCTTGTCGCCGGGGCTACGGGTACAGGTAAAACCGTGACGCTACAGGTGCTTGCCGAAGGTTTTTCCCGCGCCGGAGTGCCCGTATTTATGGCTGACGTTAAAGGTGATCTCTCCGGTATCGCCGCCCCGGGCAAACCCCATAAAAAAATTGATGAGCGCCTTCAGACGATTCCCGTTGGCGATTATCGCCAGCGTTCTTACCCGGTGGTGTTTTGGGATTTATTCGGTGTTCAGGGGCATCCTGTGCGCACCACCTTGTCCGAGTTTGGCCCCCTGCTGCTTGCCGACTTTCTCGATCTCAATCAAACCCAGATGGGTATTCTCTACACCGCTTTCAAAGTTGCCGACGACCAGGGTTTGCTGTTGCTCGACATGAACGATCTGCAGGCAATGCTCGCCTGGATGAAAGAGGAGCGCTCTTCCCTGGAGGCTGATTATGGCGGTATCAGCGCTGCCAGTATTGCCGCTATTCAGCGGAACCTGCTGATGCTGGAGGAGCAGGGTGGCGATCAGTTTTTCGGTGAGCCGGCGCTGGATCTGTTTGATTTCATCAAACATGATTTTAGTGGCAACGGGGTGATCAATATTCTCGATGCCACGCGCTTGATCCATCAGCCCCGCCTTTATGGCATTTTTTTGCTCTGGCTGATTTCCGAGCTGTTTGAACAATTGCCGGAGGTCGGTGATATGGAAAAGCCGAAAATGGTGTTTTTGTTTGATGAAGCCCATCTTTTGTTCGACCGTGCGCCACCGGTGCTGGTGGAAAAAATTGAGCAGGTCGTACGCCTGATTCGCTCAAAAGGCGTTGGTATCTATTTTATCTCCCAAAGCCCTGCGGATATTCCCGATTCGGTTCTCGGCCAGCTGGGCAACCGTATTCAGCACGCGCTGCGGGCATTTACGCCTAAGGATCAGAAAGCGGTGCGGGTGGCGGCACAGACATTTCGCGCCAATCCGGCGTTCTCGACGGAGACGGCCATTACCGAATTAGCGGTGGGCGAAGCGCTGATTTCAGTGCTCGATGACAAAGGCTCTCCCACGGTGGTCGAGCGGGCATTAATGGCTCCGCCGGAGTCCCGTATGGGGCCTCTGGATGATGCTGAAAGGCGGGATCTGTTGAGTCGCTCTCCCTACAAAGGGCGCTATGACCAGCTTCTCGATCGCGAGTCTGCCGCAGAGTTGCTCGCTGAAAAAGCCCGCCAAAAACTTGCCGATGATGCCCTGCAGAAACCCGTAAAATCCCGGCCTCGGCAGAGTGTTTTCGAAGCCATGGCGAAAAGCGCGGCGCGATCCATCGGCAGCAGCCTGGGCAGACAAATTATACGGGGTATCCTCGGATCCCTGAGTAAACGCTAAGCCGGGGGTAGGCGCGGATGGATATTTGGGTGGACGCGGATGCCTGTCCGGTTGCAATCCGGGAAATTCTGTTTCGCGCCGCGCAGCGCACCGGCATCAGGTTGACGCTGGTGGCCAACCAGTTTATTGCCACGCCCGGATCTCCCCTGATTCGATCTGTTCAGGTATCTCAGGGTTTTGATGTGGCAGATAATGAGATTGTCGATAAGGTTCAGCCCGGTGATTTGGTGGTGACTCAGGATATTCCCCTGGCGGCAGAGGTGGTCGCCAAGGGCGCCCATGCCCTTAATCCCAGGGGGGAGCTCTACACCAAAGACAATATTCGCTCACGGCTCAATATGCGGGATTTTATGGAAAATCTGCGCGCCAGCGGAGTGCAAACCGGCGGCCCGGCGGTGATGAACCAGAAGGATCGCCAGCTATTTGCCAACAACCTGGATCGCTTGCTGGCAAAATATGGCGGATCTGGCGGCTGAGATTTCAGGGCTTGCGAATCAGGGTTTGGCGCAGCTGTTTATAGGCCTGCCAGTCAAAGTTATCCAGAAAATCGAGCGCCTGAAGAGCCCCTTCCCGGAATAGCCCCACCTTGTCCTTTTCCGTCATTCTAAAGTCGAGCCAGTTGTATTGTTGGCAGGGAATCCATTGAATGAGGTGGCGGTAATCCGGGTTTTTGTGCAGAAAATCATAGTCCAGGCAGTGACGGGACGAATTGAAGATAGCAGCAAACAGCTGCAGTGGTCCTTTGATATCGCGGCGGCGGTTGTCGTATTGGAGTTTGACGCCAAAGGTGGGGGCGCTGGGTACAGCGCTGTAATTGTGGAACAGGTCTATAGGGAAATTCGACATGATACCGCCGTCGACAAACAACCCGTATCTGGGTAGCCCGCCTTTTTCTTTTTTGCTGTCGTAACCCACGGCGAGCCAGCGTTTTTCCGCCTCCCCACCCCGTGGCAGAGGGCTGATTTTATAGGGTTCAAAAAAATAGGGGATGGACATGGAGGCGCGTACAAAGGCCGCGGGGTTAACCTTGTCCGGCTCCGCATAGTAGAGGTTTGCGTTATCGGGAAAAACGATTTTTGACTCGGTTGCCACATCGGCGGCGACAATGGCAAGACGACTGCCCGCCTTTTCGGGGGTGTCGAGGAGGGTGCCGTTGCGCTCCCTGAGGCCATCGGGCAGGGTGTTCATGCGCTGCCGCAAATCTTTCAGGCAGTGAATATTTTCCGCCGCGAGAATATTCCTTATCCAGGTCTCAAACATTGTGCCGGGATTCAATCCCCAGCGCTCGTTGAGGGTGTCAATGACCTGAGCCGCTTTAAAGGCAAGCTTGATTTTGCCGGCGCCCTGAATCCAGCTTTCGATAAAGTCGATAGCGTCGCTGTCGCCGTCGACAAAATCAAAAAAATCCTTGCTGGCAAGTAGTTGCAGCAGTTTTGGGCTTTTCGCTTGCGCGGGCACATCCAGAGCGGCCACCAGCAGGGCATTGATAGAGCCCGCCGAGGTGCCGCCAATACCGAGAAAGCGAATGCCGGCCTGCTCCAGTGCCCAGGTATAGCCAACCAGTGCGATGCCGAGCATGCCGCCGCCCTCCATCACCAGATCAATATACTGGTTGCCGGCGTCGTCGACAATGTCGCTGAATAATGGCCGTTTATTGTTTAGAGTGGCAATTCGATCGGTTACCACAGGGTCATTTACGAGCGCATCAATATCCATGTAAAGTCCTTTTCACAGAGGTGGAAGCCAAGTATAGGACAGGATTACGATGAATGTGCCAGCGATTTTGCCGTTGTTGGCGCAAATCCAGAGCTTGCTTTCACAGCGGTGAATGAGAAATAAAAAAGGAGCAGGATCAATGGCGGGTTTTAATATGGTTTTTAATGGGCGACTGGTTCCCGGTGTCAACCGGGCGGAGCTTGTCGAGGCATTCAGCAGCAGATTTGGCTATCAGAAAACCCGGGTTGTGGATATGCTCTCCAGCCGCAAGCCGGTGGTGCTCAAGCGCAATATTGACCGGAAAACTGCCGAGAAGTTTCGAGTGATTCTCGGGGAGCTGGGCATGGAGGTGGATATTGAGACGGCCAGCGACGGCACTGGAATGGATCTCGCCCTGGAGCCTGTGGATAATAAGGGCGAGAACCCGCTTCATCGCGACCATAGCGCCATCTTCGACTCGCAGCAAGCCGCAGCGGAATTCGATTTTAAAGAAAGCGATGCCGCTGCCACAGCTGCATTTAATGGCATTGCCGCTGTTGATGCCGGCAGGGGCGTTTACTGGATTACCCAGGCCTACAAAGGTTATGTCGGTCGAGCTCTTGGCGGCTGGATTGGCGCAACGCTTATTTATATAGATCGG
>JBFXIU010000271.1:0-4571 GCA_050175615.1 Porticoccaceae bacterium
ACAACGTCCGCGAAACCCTCGATATTTGCGAAACCGCCTATATTGTTGGCGAGGGCAGAGTGATTGCAAAAGGCTCTTCCAGCGAAGTGCTTGCCGACCCCCTGGTTCGCAAAATCTACCTCGGCGACAACTTCACCCTTTAGCCCATGAAAACATTGCCCCCGGTTCACAACGCATTCGAATTCAGGCATATTTTTTGCTATTGCCCGGAGCCAACGATTGCTTGTCGTCAGCGGCAAAGCTACACTGACGGCAACAGATGTTCCACCTTGCCGTAGTGATTCAATGAGACAAAACCTGCAATTAAAGATTGGCCAGCAGCTGACGATGACCCCACAGTTGCAGCAAGCCATAAAGTTGCTGCAACTCTCCTCGCTGGATCTGCAACAGGAAATACAGCAGGCACTCTACTCCAACCCACTGCTTGAACTCTCTGAAGAACTGGAGCAGCCCGAACCGGTTGACAGCCAATCCGGCGAAGACCCCATGACCCTCGACAAAGCCTGGGATGATGACCCAATCCCCGAAGATTTGCCCGTCGATGCCCGCTGGGATGATATTTATCCGGTCGCCCCCGGCTCCAGCCAGAATCAGGGCGAAACCAGAGACTTCGACAGCTTTCACACCGTTACCGACTCCCTTTGGGATCATCTTTACTGGCAACTCAACCTGACCCCGATGACCGACAAGGATCGGCTGATCGCCGAATCCATCATCGACGCCGTCAACGACCAGGGCTTTATGGCAACGCCCATTGAAGAGCTTCACGAATCCTTCGCTGGACTGGACATAGACCTGGACGAAGTTGTCGCCGTTCTCCACCGCGTCCAGCAGTTCGACCCCCCGGGGATTGCCGCCACCAGCCTGCAGGAATGCCTGCTTATTCAGCTCAGGCAGTTCGCTCCGGAAACCCCTTATCTCGCCGAAGCCACTACCTTGGTCACCGCCCATTTGGAGCTGGTTGCCGCCAGAGACTTTAACCAGCTGCGCAAAAAAACCGGTTACGACCAGGAAGCACTCAGTGAAGCCATACGCCTGGTGCAAACCCTCAACCCCAAGCCTGGCGAACAGATCAGCAATACAGAAGCAGAATATGTGGTTCCCGATGCCCGCGTCCAAAAACACCAGGGTACCTGGTATGTGACGCTGAATTCAGAGATAACGCCCAAAATCAGCATCAACCAGCAGTATGCCAATCTGGTTCGCAGGGCGGACAACAGCGACGACAATACGTTTCTGCGCAACCAGCTTCAGGAGGCTCGCTGGTTTTTGCGCAGCCTGGAGAGTCGCAACGAGACCCTGCTGAGGGTGGCCACTTGCATAGTCGAAATGCAGAAAGGATTTCTCGAACACGGCCCCGAGGCCATGAAGCCAATGATTCTCGCCGATATTGCCGAACGCCTTGAATTGCACGAGTCGACAATCTCTCGAGTCACCACACAGAAATATATGGATACTCCCCAGGGCGTATTCGAGCTAAAATACTTCTTCTCCAGTCATGTCAGCACCAATGCCGGGGGCGAGTGCTCGTCAACGGCTATTCGCGCTATGTTGAAAAAGATGATTGCCGAAGAAAACCCGAGCAAACCTCTTAGCGACAATAAAATCGCTGACCTTTTTGACGATAAAGGTATCCAGGTTGCTCGGCGCACAGTCGCGAAATACCGGGAAGCCATGGGTATCCCGACTTCGAGCGAACGCAAGCGCTTTAAACAAGCAGCTTGCACTTAACCTTCTGTACAATATAAGGAGCGCAACAATGCAACTCAACATCAGTGGACATCATCTCGACATCACTGACGCCATTCGCGATTATGTGACTAACAAACTGTCGCGCCTGGAAAAACACAACGACAGCATCACTACCACCAACGTCATCCTCTCAGTGGACAAGCTGATTCAGAAAGCCGAGGCCACGATTCACGTCACCGGCGGCGAGTTATTTGCCAATGCCGAACACGAAGATCTCTATGCCGCGATCGACAGCCTCACCGACAAGCTTGATCGCCAACTCATCAAGCACAAGGAAAAACACCGGGGTCACTAATCGTATTTTATGAAAATTGAACAGATTCTCACCCCTGAACACAGCCAGTACAAAGTTGAGGGTGTGAGCAAAAAGCGCGTTCTGGAATACCTTTCAACGTTTCTGAATGATGCCGATGGCAGCCACAGCGATGCGGATGCCATCTATCAGAAGCTTCTTGAAAGGGAGCGCCTCGGCAGTACTGGCATTGGTCACGGCGTCGCGATTCCCCACTGCCGAGTGAAAAACTGTACCGAAATTACCGGCGCACTGCTAAAGCTCACCGACAAGGTAGATTTTGACGCCATCGACGGCGAGCCTGTGGATTTAATTTTTGCCTTGATCGTTCCCGAAGAACACGACCAGGAACATCTGGAAGCCCTCTCCGCTATTGCCGAGCTTTTGCAGGACGAAAACTACCGCAACAAGCTGCGCAGTGCGACCAGTAACCGCGAGCTTTACAACCTGGCCATAGCCTCAAACCCCTCATGACCAATGGGCACATGAGGTTAGTGGTTGTCAGCGGGCGCTCTGGCTCCGGCAAGAGCACCGCCCTCCACGTCCTTGAAGACCTGGGCTTCACCTGTATCGACAATCTCCCCGCCAACCTCCTGCCAGCATTGTTTGCCGAACTGCAACTGGCGAAGGGCAGCGTCAGCCGCATCGCCGTGGGTATCGATGCCCGCAATCTGCTTGGCAAGCTCGATCCCCTGCCAAGGATTCTCGACCAGCTGCGCGAGTCCGGGGTTGATTGCGAGGTGCTTTTTCTCGATGCCCGCACACCGATTTTATTGCGCCGCTACAGTGAAACCCGCCGCCGCCACCCCCTGACATCAGACCAAGTGGACTTGCCCCAGGCGCTAGCTATGGAAAGGGAGTTGCTGGATCCCATTGTCGCCATCGCCAGCCGTCAGATCGACACCAGCAATATGACCCTCCACCAGCTGCGGGATCTGATTAAAAAACAAACGGTTCCCGACAGCCACGGCGAGATGGCCATTTTGTTTACATCCTTCGGCTTCAAGCACGGTGTTCCCCTGGACGCCGATTTTGTCTTTGACGTCCGCAGTCTGCCCAACCCCTATTGGAAACCGGAGCTGAGACAACTCACTGGCAACGACACTGAGGTTATTCTTTTTCTCGAATCCCAGGTCGAAGTGGCGGCCATGCTCGCCGACCTCATCGGTTTTCTGACCCGTTGGCTGCCACGCTTTTCCGCCTCCAACCGCAGTTACCTGACCATCGCCATCGGCTGCACCGGCGGCCAGCACCGCTCTGTCTATCTCGCCAATCGCCTGTGGCAACATTTCGCCGTGGATTACCCCTATGTTCAGGTTCGCCATCGCGAGTTGGATCATGCAAGCCCTTCAATGGAATGAATTTTTTCTTGACAGAAAGTCAATCTCAGGCTTTTATGTAGCCATGATCGAGACAGAACTTACCATAACCAACAAGCTCGGATTGCACGCCAGGGCTGCAGCCAAACTCGCTTCCACTGCGGGGCGTTTCGGCTGCGCGATCAAAACTGGCAATAACGGTAAACTGGTCGACGCCAAAAGCGTCATGTCGCTGATGTTACTGGCGGCCAGCCAAGGCACCACCCTTTACTTTCAATTTGACGGCGGCGACGAAAACCGCGCCCACGAAGCCGTCAGATCACTGATCGATGACCGTTTCGGCGAAGACCAATAACTCTATTTATAGGTACAACCAGGTAGCACCGATCACTCTCTACCCGTAGAATAGCGCCTGATCCCTTCTCAGACAGGCAGTTTCTCCGTGGCAACCAAGGCTAGCCAACTCTCCCTTCTCTCCAAGATCGACCAGATTGTCGATCCCGCCGATTTGAAGCGCCTTGGGCACATGCTCAACAACCTGCCCATTCCCGATATTGCCCATCATATTGAATCGGCACCGCCCAAAGCGCGCCGCATTCTCTGGGAATTGCTCGACGAGGAATTTGAAGGTGAGGTGATCGGCGAGCTGAGCGAACAGGTACAGCAGGAGTTCCTCAGCGGCATGGACAGCGCCGAAATCGCCTCCATGTTTGAGGATCTCGACCCGGACGATATTGCCGACATTATGCAGCAACTGCCGGATCAGGTGATTCCGGAAGTCCTCCAGGCCATGAGCGCCCAGGATCGCCATCGGGTCGAAAGCATTCTCACCTACGACCAGTACACCGCTGGCGGCTTGATGAACACGGACACCATTACCGTCCGCCCCGATTTGACCCTGGATGTGGTGCTGCGCTACCTGCGCCGCCACGAGGAAATCCCCGAGGTCACCGACAATCTCTTTGTGGTCAATCGCAACGATATGTTTTTGGGCATTCTGCCGATTCGCAAAATTCTCACCAGCAGCCCCAATATCACTGTGCGCGAGCTCATGCTCACCGATATGGAGGCCATTCCCGCCACCATGCCCGACTCCCAGGTGGCAAAATTGTTTGAACGCCACGACTGGGTCTCAGCCCCTGTGGTGAACACTGAAGGGCGGCTGCTGGGGCGAATCACCATTGACGACGTCGTTGACGTCATCATTG
>JBFXIU010000272.1:0-4513 GCA_050175615.1 Porticoccaceae bacterium
CCGCCGCCAATGAGAACATCAGCCCTTTCCAGCTGCCCTTTCATGTAGGCGGTGCCGCCTTTGATCAGTATCCTGCCGCTCATCACCTCAGCCCTCAGCAGCACGGCGCAGCGCCGCCATACGCACATACACGCCGTTTTCCATCTGCCTGAAAATGCGGGATTTTGGGCATTCCACCACCTCATCGTCGATTTCCACGTTTCGGTTCACAGGGGCCGGGTGCATGATGATCGCGCTTTTCTTCATGGCCGCTGCCCTTTTAGCCGTCAGCCCATAGCCGGCGCGGTACTGTTCCCTGGTAAAACGGTCCTGAATGTTGTGGCGCTCATATTGAATGCGCAGCATCATCACCACGTCGCTGGTGGAAACCGCGTTCTCAAGTTCCTCTGTATCAAACTCCGGACTCATGAACTCTTCCGGTCCAGATACCACCACTTTCATGCCCAGCCTTTGCATGATCTCCAGGTTGGTATGAGCCACCCGGGAATGGCGAATATCCCCGATGATGGCCACTTTCAGGCCGGCAAATCCGCCGAACTCCTGACGGATGGTCATAAGGTCCAGCAGGGACTGGGTGGGGTGGTTCCCCGTGCCGTCGCCGCCGTTTAAAATAGGGGCCATTATATGGCCCCTCAGCTGATTGTAATATTCATTGTCAGGGTGGCGTATAACCAAGGCATCCACGCCGAAGCTGTCAAAGGTTTTCACTGTGTCGTAAAAGCTCTCATCCTTTTTCATCGAAGACGACTCCGGGTGAAAAGAAACAACCCGCATTCCCATCTTTTCTTCTGCAATGCAGAAACTGTTCTGGGTGCGGGTTGAAGATTCAAAGAAGAGGTTACATGCGATCTTTCCGGATAAGTTGGGAAAAACCGCTCTGTCCCGGAATGCCTGCGCTTCATCCAGAAGCGCCATGACCTCTCCGGCAGTAAATTCTGTAAGTGTCAACAGGTTTCTTGCCATATTGCTTCCCCCATGTTGGCGTATTTGCAACCTCTGTTACAAATCGAGTGATTTTATCACAGCCATTTAGCCTTGTCAACGCGGATTTTCCTTGATATCAGGCCATATTTATGAAAGCATCTGATCCAGCGGCTGGCCAAACGGCGCCTGTTCCGAAGACAGAAGATTCAAACCGCTTATCCCCAAGACATCCGGCTTCCTTCAGATTCCGCCTCGCGGCGGACACCCTTTCCCTCGGCTAACGCTTCCTATTACCAAGCGCGCAGCAGGCTTTCACCACCAAGTTACCGGACATGAAAGGCGCACCATGAATCAGCCCCCAGGACGCATCCGGGGGGCCTGTCTTTATGTTTCAGTTGATTTAAAACAGCATCAACCAGCTGTTCATCAGGGGCTTCCGGCTGGTTCTCATACTTAAGAGAAACGTTCATGCATCCAAAGCGGTGAGGGATTTTATTCCGGGGCAAGGAGCGCAAGTGAAGGCGTAGCAGCGTAAGCGTCCAACCTACCCACGTCTGCCGCATACCTTCGCATTGTGGGAGAATATCCCCAGGCATCTAAAGAGCACGTTAGGTCTCTTTGGTGCACTAAAGTGTTCTAAAGCGCTTTGAGGAGCGAGATAGACACGCATGGGGAGGGTGACGGGCATGTCATTGACAGAACTCAGCAAACTCAATCACAGCAAACACCTGGCAATGTGGCAGCAGCAGGTTTACGGCTGCCGGAACAGCGGAACGACGGTCAAAGCCTGGTGCGCTCAGAACGGCGTCACGGAAAAGTCGTATTACTACCGTCAGCGCAAGGTCTGGGAGGCTGCGCGGCAGAAAACGCTGAACGGGGAGACTTTGGCGCAAGGCAGCGTATCAAATCCCGAGCTGCCGGCCCTTATTCCTTGTACCGCTCCTCTTGTGCCTGCGCAACACGATCCGGCCGGCAGCTCCGCGTCACCTCTTCTGGTCCTGCGGGGAAAGTCCTGGACAGTGGAGGTTGCCGCCGGCTGTGATCCGGAACTGCTGCGCCTGGTGCTGCGCACGGTGAAGTGAGATGTTTGACCCGTCAAAGATCCAGCATGTCTACATCGCCTGCGGGTACACGGACCTGCGGCGCGGCATTGACGGACTGGTCAGCATCGTGCAGCACAGGTTCCAACTGGACCCCTTTGCCAACGCTTTGTTTTTATTCTGCGGTCGGCGTACAGACCGCTTCAAGGCACTGTACTGGGACTCGGACGGGTTCCTGCTGCTGTACAAGCGCCTGGAGCGCGGCAGATACCAATGGCCCAGGAGCAAGGAGGAGGCGCAAAGCCTCAGCCCGCAGCAGTTCCGCTGGCTTCTGGAAGGCCTGAGCATCCACCAGCCCAAGGCGCATCAGCCGGTCAACAACATCGTCTATTCTTAGCTGAAAACAGTGACAAAACCCCTTGCGTTTGCTTGCTTTTCAAGCCTTAATCTGCTATAATTACCTCAAGTAAAACAGCGGGAAGGCGGGCTTGCGCGGCATGGAAATGGTCATGATTTCCAGAACTGAATATGAGCAGATGAAGTCTCTTCAAGCCCAGGTGGCCGCCCTGCAGCAGGAAGTCAGCTGGCTGACGGAGCAGATTCGTCTGGCGCGCAAACAGCGCTTCGGTTCTTCCAGTGAGAAGAGTCCTGCGGATGACCGCGCGGTTCAACTCAGCTACCTGTTCAATGAACCGGAATGCATGGCCAGGGAGAACGCCCCTGAACCGGACATGGAAGAGGTGGCTGTCAAAGCGCATGCCCGCAAGGCGCGGCGTGCCGTCCGGGAAAAACTGCCTGAGGACATCGAAGTCGAAGTCATTGAGAAGACACTGTCTGAGGAAGAGTGCGTCTGCCCGCAGTGCCTGGGACAGATGAACGACATCGGCAAGGATGTAAGCCGACGGCTGAAGATCATCCCGGCCAGGTTTGTGGTGGAAGAGACCCATGTGCACAAGTATGCCTGCAAGCACTGCCAGGATCTGGACATCACCACCCCGGTGAAAGCCGCACGGACGGAGCCGCCGGTGATCAAGGGAAGCATCGCCACGGCGGAAGCCATCGCGCACATCATGACCCAGAAGTATGTGATGTACTCCCCGCTGTACCGCCAGGAACAGGAGTACCTGCGGGCGGGTGTGCCGCTCTCCCGGCAGACCATGTCCAACTGGCTGCTGAAAGCTGCCGCTGACTGGCTGCTGCCGGTGTATGAGCGGATGAAAACAGAGTTATTAAAGCAAGATATTCTTCACGCGGACGAAACCACACTGCAGGTACTGCATGAACCGGGAAAGAAAGCACAGAGCAAGAGTTACATCTGGCTGTACCGGACCGGCCGGGACGCGCCGCAGCAGTTGGTATTGTACGAGTATCAGGACAGCCGCAGGGCGGCGCATCCTGAAGACTTTCTCAGAGAGTTCAAAGGCTATTTGCATGCGGACGGCTATGCGGCCTACTACAAGATACCGGACATCACGGTCGCGGCCTGCTGGGCGCATGTCAGGCGCAAGTATGAGGAAGCTTTACAGGGCACTTCAAAGAACGCGGCAGACAAATTGACCAACATCCAGACAGGCAAGCAATACTGTGACCGCTTGTTTGCCATTGAAAGCGAAATCAACGGCTTGGCACCGGATGAACGGCTGCAAAAGCGCAAGGAGATGGCCGAACCGCTTCTCAAAGAGTTTCAGGACTGGGTGTTCCATGTGAATGACGGCCCCAAGTCGCTGCTGGGCAAGGCCGCGCACTACACCAGGAAGCAATGGCCCTGGCTGACCACCTATCTTTCAGATGGCAGGCTGGAGATATCCAACAATCGTGCCGAGCGCAGCATCAAGCCGTTTGTAATGGGACGGAAGAACTTCCTGTTTGCCAATGTGCCCAAGGGCGCTGAGGCCAGCGCTATCATCTACAGCCTGGTGGAAACGGCCAAAGAAAATGACCTGGACCCCTATCGCTATCTGACCTGGCTGATGCGTGAAGCGCCGAATCTGGACATGAGCGACGATCGGCAGGTGGCTCAGCTGATGCCAGTCAATGCGCCGGTGGAGTGCAGGGTCAAAAATGGCGTTGTCGAGTAGACAGGCAGCTTTGCAGCCCCTGCCCCTCACAGAACCGTACTTGCCCTATTAAGGCATACGGCTCTTCAAACAGTCTTTGGGGTCCAGATGTCAACATAAATGCGGGGCGGCTTCACATATTCTTTCCAGATTCGCCTGAACTTATCCCATGTCAGTTTGCTTTTCTGGCTTCGTCTGGTCAGCATTCGGTATGTTGCCGTTATCAGATACAGATGAAAACTCCTGATATCCTTGAAATTCCCACTGATACCATAATCATTGCAGTGACCGCGCATAACCAGTGCCAATGACTTTAGCGTGGAGACTATGGGCTTGTTCTTCTGCTCTTTCAGCCATGCTTTTGCCGCTTGCGTTGCGGCTCTCACACTCCACTGTCTACGCTTAAACCCTGCATTCCCGGGTTACATAACGAGTATTTCTCTATGGAATCAGTAGAATCCTAAACAATTTCGTGAAAACGCTTCCCAAGAA
>JBFXIU010000273.1:0-4510 GCA_050175615.1 Porticoccaceae bacterium
TGGACAAGGCGCTGTCTGTGAGTGTTGGGCTTGCTTTTCTAGGGGAAGGCAAAGGTGGTGAGTAGAATGGTTATCCCATCACAGAATTTATATGAAATTGTATTCAAAGAGTACCCGGACCTCATGAATGTGAAACAGTTGAGCAGCTTGCTTGATGTCAGTACCAAGACCGTATATTGCCTCATCAAGCAGAAGAAACTACAAACCACTAAGGTTGGGCGAGAGTATCGCGTTCCCAAATATGAACTATTGAGATATCTGGACATCATCAATGCCGATAATGAACAAGCGCCATGATAGTTGTTTGCACCTTGGCGACCACTGCCGTTCCGCGTTAGAATGGGGTTGTCAGTAGTAGGTGAAAGCTATCTGCTAATTGGAGGTTTAGTTTTATGGCAGATCACCATATCAAAGTGACAGGACATCTTGAAGACAAGCGTGGTATCTATCAAATCGTTCTCAACTGGAAGCTGAACGGTAAGCGCCAACGAAAAAGCATCACTACCGGCCTGCCGGTCAAGGGCAACAAAAAGCGCGCTGAAAAACTGTTGACAGCAACCTGTGAGGAGCAAGAACAGAAGTTGGTGGAAAGATACTCTTCTGCCATGCCGGGGTCGAGTTTCAAAAGTAATATGCTCTTTTCTACATTGCTCAAGGAGTGGCTTGAATCTGTGAAACCCAGCCTTAAACCTACGACATATGGCAATTACCAAAGTGCAATTAACCGCACTATTGCACCATACTTCGAGCAACGGAATATTACCTTATCAGAGTTGACGGCCAAGCACATACAGGACTTTTACTCCGAGAGGCTTGAAACGGTGAAGGCAACTACTGTTCACAAACATCACAACAATATTTCAGGTGCTTTGAAGTATGCCGTTGAAGAAGGACTGATAGAAATCTCTCCCTTGGAAAAGGTCAAGAAGCCCAGGCTGGAGCGGTATTCGGCAAAGTTCCTTTCGAAAACAGAAACCATTGCTCTTTTTGATGCTGTTAAAGACCACAAGCTGGAACTCGGCGTAATTCTGGCTGCGTATTATGGGCTTAGGCGTGGGGAAATCGTCGGTTTGCGCTGGGAATCCATAGATTTTGAGAAAAACAGCATTACCATTGAACATACCGTTACCGTGGCACAGGTAGATGGTAAGAAGATGGTTTTTGAGAGTGATACGGCAAAAACAAAGTCTAGCTTGCGTACACTTCCGCTGGTTCCCCAGTTCAGAAGCACTCTTCTGAAACTGAAAGCGGAAAAGGAACACAATGCCAGGTTGTTCGGAAAGGCCTACAACCGTAAGGAAGGACAGTATATCTACACGGATATTTTTGGCTACCGAATCAGGCCGGACTATCTGACCGCAGAATTCCCGAGATTCATGGTAAAAAATGGCTTTCGTCGGTTGCGCTTTCATGATTTGCGGCATTCTTGTGCAAGTCTTCTTTTGGCTAACGGTGTTCCTTTGAAGCAAATCCAGGAGTGGCTCGGGCACAGCAGTTTCAAAATAACAGCAGATGCCTATGCACACCTTGAATATGCTTCGAAAATAGCGGCTGCCAATGCTATGACATGGATTAACGAAACTTCGCTGGGAGCACAAAGTGCTTGATTTGGGCAGACATTCCAAGTTTTGGGCAGACATAAATTGCTCAAAAAAGAAGTGCTGGAGAAAATAAAAAAGCCTTGAAACACTGATGTTTCAAGGCTTTGGCGGAGAAGGAGGGATTCGAACCCTCGCACGCCTTTCGACGCCTACGCCCTTAGCAGGGGCGCCTCTTATAGCCACTTGAGTACTTCTCCAGGCAAATAAAAACGGTAGGATATTCTGTTGTCTTCCACTATCTTCTTTTCAGAACTTTGGAAATTGGGCAGACATCTCGGGCAGACATTACAGGTGGAACAGAGAATTGAAAACGCGGAAACGCTAGAGAACCAAGGCTTTTCGCTTCTGCACTGCCCGAAGATGTAGGCCCCTAGCAGGGGAGCCCCTTATAGCCTCTTGGGTACTTCTCCAAAGTGGGATACAATGCCTGTGGGATGATGCAAGACCCTGTGCCGAACAAAGGGCACATCCCGGTTTATGTGGTGCGCCAAAAGCGCCGATGGACAGCCTTTGGGTTTGGGCAAAATGGCGGAGGGAGTGGGATTCGAACCCACGGTACCTTGCGGCACAACGGTTTTCAAGACCGCCTCCTTCGACCACTCAGACATCCCTCCACGGCCACACCTTATTATACACAAAATGTGCACCGGAGGAAAGCCACAGTCGGCCGAAAGGGCGTCTCCCGCGGCCAAAGGCGGCCCGGCAGGAAACGCTAAACGCTCAAATATCATAGCACACCGCGCCATTCGCTGTCAATTGCCCGGCGCCTTGCCCGCCGGGCAAAAGCGCGCGGAGCATGGCGCTGCGGCAATTGTGCGCCAAAACGTGAAAACGGCACGCGTTTCCCGCCGCTTGCAGCTGCCCCGCCTATTGACAAACACCACCGGCGGAGGCATTATTATGCTAGTTGCTTTATACATTGTTTTGGCGCGGGCAAAAGGCCTGTGGCCACGGTTGTTTTTATGTGATGGAGGTTTGCCATGCGGATCGTGATCGTGGGGGACGGCAAAGTGGGGCTCGCGCTCACCCAGATGCTTACGGCGGAGGACCACGACGTGACCGTGGTGGACTCGAACCCAAAAGTGCTGGAGCGCATGCAGGAGGGCTGCGACGCGATGGCGGTGCAGGGGCACGGGGCCTCGCGCATGGTGCTGCAAGAGGCCGGCGCCGACGAGGCCGACCTGCTCATTGCGGCCACCAGCTCGGATGAGATCAACCTGCTCAGCTGCCTCATTGCCAAAAAGCTGGGCTGCCGGCACACCATTGCCCGTGTGCGCAACCCCGAATATGCGGACGACTTGTCTTTGCTGCGGGAAGAGATGGGGCTTTCCTTTGCCGTGAACCCGGAGGAGATATGCGCCCACGAGATTTTCCGGCTGCTGCAGTTCCCGTCGTTTTTGGGGCGTGAGCAGTTTGCCAAAGGCCGGGTGGAGATCGTGCGCTTTCGTGTGAAGGAGGGTTCGCCGCTGGCCGACGTGCCGCTGTTTGGCCTGTACAAGGCCGCCCGGGTGCAGGTGCTGGTGTGCGCGGTGAGCCGGGACGGGCAGGTCACCATCCCAAACGGCAGCTTTGTTTTGCGCAGCGGCGACGACCTCTTCGTCACCGCGGCCACCGAGAACCTGGCCACCCTTATCAAGAACCTGGGGCTGGCCGCGCGCAAGGTCACCCAGGCCACCATCGTCGGCGGCAGCCGGCTGGGGTTGTATTTGGCGCACCTGCTGCTCAAAAGCGGCGTGGGTGTCAAGATCATTGAAAAGGACCCCGAGCGCTGCCGTTTTTTGAGCGAGCAGTTGCCCGAGGCCGACATCGTGGAGGGCGATGGCACCGAGCAGGAGATGCTGCTGGCCGAAGGGGTAGACCGCAGCGACGCACTGGTCAGCCTTACCGGTATCGACGAGGAGAACATCGTGCTGTCTATGTTCGCGCGCAACCTTGGCATGCAGACCACCATCACCAAATGCAACCGCGACCAGTATACCAAGATGTTCCGCAAGATGGACATCGACACGGTGGTCAGCCCCAAGATCAGCGCGGCCGAGCAGATCGTGCGCTATGTGTGCGCCATGGACAACTCGGTGGGCAGCGCCATGATCACCCTGCATTACATAGCCGACGGGCAGGTGGAGGCGCTGGAGTTCCACGCCGCGTCCACCTCGCAGGTGCTGGGCATCCCGCTGGCCGAGCTGGATTTGAAAGAGGGCATCCTCATCGCCTGCATCTCCCGCGGGCGCACGACCATCATCCCGAACGGCGCGTCCACCATCCAGCCGGGAGACTTGGTGGTGGTGGTCACGGCGGCCGGGCGCCGCATCAACGAACTGGAAGATATCCTGGCCTAGGCCGGCAGCCGGTACATCGCGCAAAGCGGGGTGAGATACACTGAACATCAAAATGGTGGGCAAGTATCTTGGCTTTTTGCTGTGTGCCGAGGCCATTTTTTTGTTGCCTGCTTTGCTGGTGGGGCAGTACTATGGCGAAATGACGGCCGTGCTGGCCTTTTTGGCCAGCGCGGCCATTTGTGCCGCGCTGGGCGGGCTGCTGCTGTGGCTGTGCCGGGGCAGCGGCCACACCTACGCGCGCGAGGGGTTTGTGGTGGCGGGCCTGGGCTGTGTTGGTCAGCCTGTTTGGCGCGCTGCCTTTTTTCATCAGCGGCGAGATACCAAACTTCGCCGACGCGCTGTTCGAGTCGGTGGCGGGGTTCACCACCACCGGCACTTTTGCCTTGTCCGATCTGGAGCTGTGGAGCCGCTCCATGCTGTTCTGGCGCAATTTTGCCCAGTGGCTGGGCGGCATCGGCGTGCTGGCCTTCGTGCTGGCCATCGTGCGCTCCAAGGCCGGCGGCAGCGGCTTTGCGCTGCACCTGTTCCAGGCCGAGAGCCCCGGCCCGCGCGCGGGCAAGGTGGTGGCCA
>JBFXIU010000274.1:0-4503 GCA_050175615.1 Porticoccaceae bacterium
CTGTCCGTCAGCAGCTATGTCGAAGCCAAAGACACCCGCGAAAAGGTGGACATTGCCCAACTCAATGCCGAACTGAAAACCACCGTTGCCCGAATCGATAAGCTGCGCAAGGAGATTGATGCGATCGTGGCCGAGATTGAAGGTGCGGAGGTCAACGGATGAGCAACATACCCCCCACACTGTTGCCCGCGCCCGCAGGCTACGCCGACTGGCTCGGTGAGTTAAAGGCCAGAATCCACAGCGCCCAGCAGCGGGCTGCGCTGGCCGTTAATCGCGAACTGGTGTTGCTGTACTGGCAAATGGGTCAGGATATTTTGCTCCGGCAACAGGATCAGGGTTGGGGCGCAAAGGTAATTGAACGGCTGTCGCACGATTTACGCACCGCCTTCCCCGACATGAAAGGGTTTTCGCCGCGCAATCTCAAATACATGCGTGCCTTCGCCGAGGCTTGGCCTGATGCCGAATTTGTGCAAGCGGTGCTTGCACAACTGCCGTGGTATCACCAATTGGCGCTGCTGGACAAGCTCTCCAGCCCCGAAGCGCGCCGTTGGTACGCCGCAAAGGCCATTGAGCACAACTGGTCGCGCAATGTGTTGGTGATGCAAATCGAAACCCGCCTGCAAGAGCGCAGCGGTTCAGCCATCACCAACTTTGATGTCCATTTGCCCAAACCTCAGTCCGATCTGGCACGCGAATCCCTCAAAGACCCTTACCGTTTCGACTTTCTGAGCCTGACCGACGAAGCGCAAGAACACGAGGTTGAGCGTGCCTTGGTCAAACATATCACCGAATTTCTGCTGGAGTTGGGCGCGGGCTTTGCCTTCGTCGGTCGGCAGGTGTTGCTGGATGTGGGGGGTGACGAATTTTTCATTGACCTGCTGTTTTACCACCTGAAATTGCGCTGCTATGTGGTGGTCGAACTCAAGGGAGGCAAGTTCAAACCCGAGCATCTGGGGCAATTAGGGTTTTACATGACCGCTGTGGACAAGCAGGTGAAGCACGAACTGGACAACCCCACCATCGGCCTGTTGCTGTGCAAGAGCAAAAACAAGGTGGTGGCCGAATACGCCCTTAGCGACAAAAGCCAACCGATGGGTATTGCCGAATACAAACTGATCCAATCGCTGCCCGACCCTCTCAAAACCAGCCTGCCCAGCATTGAGCAGATCGAGCGGGAATTGCAGGGAGGTGAGGCATGAGCCGGATTGATGAATTGATTGCCGAGCATTGCCCGGAGGGGGTGGAGTTTCAAACGCTTGATGAGATGGGAGTAACCTATGGAGGGCTTACCGGAAAAACAAAAATTGACTTCAACGACGGGAATGCGCGTTTTATTTCCTATAAAAATATTTTCAAAAATCTCGCTGTAGATATTGGAGCCAAAGATTTTGTTCGGGTGGCAGATGGAGAGAATCAAAACTCTGTCATGCTTGGCGATGTTCTTTTTACCGGCTCATCAGAAACGCCAGATGAAGTAGGCATGTCATCAGTGGTCATTGAAGTGCCACCAGAGGAGACCTACCTAAATAGCTTCTGTTTCGGCTATCGATTTAACGATGCAACGCTTATGCTGCCCGGATTTTCAAAATATATTTTTCGCAGCGATACCGTTCGCCAGAAAATTGTAATGAGCGCGAGCGGAGTAACGCGGTTCAATATCTCTAAAAAACGATTCTTGAAGGTTCGCATCCCCGTCCCGCCCCTCGAAGTCCAGCGCGAAATCGTGAAAGTGCTGGACACTTTCACCGCGCTTACGGCGGAGCTGGAGGCGGAGCTTACGGCGGAGCTGGAGGCGCGTCGGCGGCAGTACCAGTACTACCGCGACGCGCTGCTCAGTTTTGAGGGGCGTGAGGATGTACGGTGGACAATGTTGGGCAAGATCGGCAAATGGTACGGCGGTGGAACCCCATCGAAAGGGCGGCCAGATTATTGGACTAATGGCACGATTCCATGGGTTTCACCCAAAGATATGGGGCGTCCAATCATCGATTCTGCTGAAGATTACATTACAGATACCGCTATCAAAGAGTCCTCCACAAAGCTTGTCCCCGCCAACTCGGTTGCGCTTGTTGTGAGATCCAGTATTCTTGATAAATTTCTTCCTTCCGCACTGATATCCGTACCTGTTGCTCTAAACCAGGATATGAAAGCGGTCATTACTGAGAAAGAAATAATGCCCGCTTATATCGCGCACATACTGCGCTCAAGTGGCCCTGAAATTTTGCGGGCTGCGCGAAAAACTGGTGGCTCTGTTGCATCCATCGATAGCGGCAAGTTGTTTGCGTTCCGCATTCCCATTCCACCCCTTGAAGAACAAGCCCGCATTGTCGCCATCCTCGACAAGTTCGACGCGCTGGTGAACGACCTCTCCTCCGGCCTGCCCGCCGAAATCAAGGCACGTCGCCAGCAATACGAACACTACCGCGACCGGCTATTGAGCTTTCCGCAGCAGACTGACCACCAAGGAGGCATGGCATGATTCTGGAAAACAAACTCAACATTGATCATCAGGTTGAGCTCGCCAGAGCCGAAGAAAAACTCAGCAAAAAAAAAGCCAAACAACTGTTGGACTCGGGCGACATCGACAAGGTGGCGGTCGGCACCTTTGGCGGCCTGTCGTTTATCCATGCTTATTTATTCGGCGACATTTATCATTTTGCCGGCAAAGTCCGCGAGGTGAATATCGCCAAAGGAAATTTTCGCTTTGCATCCGTGCTTTATCTCGATGCCGCCCTGCAGCGGATCGATGCCATGCCACAAGGCACCTTCGATGAAATCATCGAAAAATATGTGGAGATGAATGTCGCCCACCCGTTCCGGGAGGGTAACGGTCGGGCCACTCGCATCTGGCTGGATCTGATGCTTAAAAAAGCGATTCGGCGGGTGGTGGATTGGAATTTGGTGGATAAGTCTGAATATCTCTCCGCGATGCAGCGCAGCGTGGTGAAAGATCTGGAAATAAAGGCGCTGCTCAAACAGGCGCTCACAGACCAAGTGGACGATCGCGCCCTGTTCATGAAGGGCATTGATGTGAGCTATTACTACGAGGGTTATAGCGAATTCAAAACCGGAGAACTATAGTGCCAGCGCAAGCGTACGATCCTTTGTGCCACAGGTTGTGGGACGAAGGGAAATCCGGTTTCAGCCAGGGAAAATACCAATGACCCATTACCAGACTATCGCAGAATCGAACAACTTTATCGTCCTGGATAAATATAACCAGGAATGGAAAGTCGCTGAAAGCTATCAGAGCGAATATGACCTGGAACGGGAGTTTATTCAGGATTTGCAGAATCAGGGCTATGAATACCTGCCCAGCCTGAGTACCCCCGAAGCCTTGCTGGCCAATGTGCGCGAGCAACTGCAAACGCTCAATAATGTGCATTTCCTTGATGGCGAGTGGCGGCGTTTTGTGGAAACCTGGCTGGACAAACCAAGTGATGGCATCGTCGAGAAAACTCGCAAGATTCACGACGACTATATCCACGATTTTGTGTTTGACGACGGGCGCATTCAGAACATTTATCTGCTGGACAAGAAAAACATCGCCCGCAACAAGGTGCAGGTGATTAAGCAATTCGAGCAGACCGGCAGCCACGTCAACCGCTATGACGTGACGATTCTGGTCAATGGCCTGCCGCTGGTGCAAGTGGAGCTGAAAAAGCGCGGCGTGGCGATTCGGGAAGCCTTCAATCAGGTGCACCGCTACAGCAAGGAGAGCTTTAACAGCGAGCATTCGCTTTTCAAATACTTGCAGTTGTTCGTGATCTCTAACGGCACCGACAGCCGCTACTTTGCCAATACCACGCAGCGCAACAAGCACGGCTTCGACTTCACCATGAATTGGGCGAAGGCGGATAACAGCCTGATCAAGGACCTGAAAGACTTTACCGCCACCTTCTTGCAGAAAAGCACCCTGCTCACTGTGTTGCTGCATTATTCGGTGTTTGATGTGAGCGATACCTTGCTGGTCATGCGCCCCTACCAGATTGCCGCCACCGAACGCATTTTATGGAAGATCAAGAGCAGCTATCAGGCGAAAAACTGGAGTAACACGGAAAGCGGTGGTTATATCTGGCACACCACCGGCAGCGGCAAAACCCTGATCAGTTTCAAGGCGGCGCGTCTGGCTACCGAGTTGGATTTCATCGATAAGGTGTTTTTTGTGGTGGACCGCAAGGATCTGGACTACCAGACCATGAAGGAATACCAGCGCTTTTCACCGGACAGCGTGAATGGCTCGGACAGCACGGCGGGACTGAAGCGTAATCTGGACAAGGACGACAACAAGATCGTTGTCACCACCATCCAGAAGCTCAATAATTTGATGAAGAGCGAAAGCAACCTGCCGATCTTTGGCAAGCAGGTGGTGTTCATTTTTGGCTCTTCGTCAGATCGAGTGGGTAGGGTTTACAATGCAGCGGAGCAGTTGTGTCCCGAATAGGAGTTAGCTGATGGTCCCAGAAGAGCTGTTTTCTCTCGCGTTAGGGTTGGTACCGCCGT
>JBFXIU010000275.1:0-4488 GCA_050175615.1 Porticoccaceae bacterium
GCCCAGCAGGCGAAACCGCAACCTGAAACCAAGACCGATAGGGAAATTCTGATTAATGTCATTCCCGCGCAGGCGGGAATCTATCATCGATTAATTTTTCTGGACTCCCGCCTACGCGGGAGTGACGGAAATAGAATCAATCAGAGTGTCCCTAGTATTCAAGATTGCGATATCGAATACGGATAGTTTGCTGTTTCGCCTAAACGGCGAGTCAGGGGGCTTGCATGCCCAAGCCCCCTAACAACCCCAAAGGGTCGCTCCTGCACATCCCTGTGCTCACGACATTAGTGCATCCATGCACGTCACACCCCGACGCATCGCCCCTGTGGGGTTCACTGCGCTACTCGAAAAATAACGGTCGCTGCGGAACTCGCCCAAAATTGTGGCCAATTTTGGACTCAGACAGTCCTCGCTCTTATCCGTTATTTTTCTCCGTTGCTCGCCGATGCGAAGGGGACGAAGTTCGGCGCCAGTTTTGGGCATTAAAAGTATTAAATGTTAAAAACGATATTTTTCGAATCTCGCATGTTTTGAATGCCCCTTCGAAGGCACCGAGTTCCGCAGCGCCGCCATTTAGTGAGCATCACAGGGAACCCGCAGGGTGCCGGAGCGGGGTGCCCTTTTTGTTGGTGACTTATTTTTGGGCATGCAAAAATAAGTAACTCGCCCAGCAGGCGAAACCGAAATCCGAAACCAATGCCGATAGGGAAATTCTGATTAATATCATTCCCGCGCAGGCGGGAATCTATCATCGATTAATTTTTCTGGACTCCCGCCTACGCGGGAGTGACGAAAGCAGAATTAATCGGAGTCTCCCTAAAGGTTGCGCTTTTAGTTATAACGGAAAAATCTTTAAAGTCAGCAGTAAAATCATCAATAGCCGGTATGCGGAACATTGGCAGACGGCTTGTCCAAAAGGTGCATACTTGTAGGTGGCTCAAGTGAATCTCTCTATGTCTGACTACAGCATCCTGCCATGGAAATTCGCTTGCGGAGAATTCCCATGGGGTGCAGATATCAGCTGCCACAGACGCCGAGATTGGCGAAGATGATCTCCTCGTCGGCGGCGTCGGTCAGACCATCCAGATTGAAATCATAACTGCTGGATTTGCCCCATCTCGCACTGATTGCCTGGTAATTGTCCAGATCCTCTTGGTTCACCTCGCCGTCGCTGTTGCCGTCGCCGGGGCAGCTCACTTGGGAAGCCAACAGGTTATCCAGCTCCATGGCTAGCGCCAGGTAGTTATCCTGCTGGTGTTGAGTTAGCGACCCGTCCAGCAGATTCTCGCCTGCTCTGTCGAGCCGGGGGTTGGGGGTACCCTGGTCGATTAGGTAAAGTTCCTCGCTCTCCACATCCACACCGGTATTGGTGCTAATGTCGTAGTCGAGGCTGTGGTTACGAACCAGCTTGAAGGCATCGTTGCGAATGGCCTGAAATGTAGTCCAGGCCATGGCAATACGGTTGGTTTCGTAGTTTTCTGGATCCTCTTGATAGATCGCCTGGTTCACCTGCCAGCACTGTTCCAGATCCCCGCGGATGACTTTTTCGAGATCGGCACCCATGCCCCACCATACCCCTCCGTTGTCCTCACAGACACTTTTGGAGACCGGTGTGTGGGAGCAGGAATTGCCCAGCACGCAGGGGCCGTTTCGCCCGCCATTTGTCTGGAGGTTGAGACCGCCCTGGGTGAAATTGAACGCCCGCTGGGACAGGGCGCCGGAGTCCTCCAGATAAGGCTGCAGGGTGACGGAATCTATTGGGCCGGGTACCGCGACCGCCACGTCGATGTCGGCGGTCTCCGCCATCAACTGAAACACATCGGTGATATTGACCATGTGCTCCACATCCCGGTTTGGGGCAGTCACCACAGGGCCAGCCACAACAAGCGGCACCCATACGCCAGTCTGGTAGGCGCCCCCTTTGGCGCGGGTCGGGTCGAACGGAAACTTGACTACAGTCCCGAAGGTGCCGTTGTCGCCGACGATGACAATCAGGGTGTTGGTGGCCTCAGGTTCATACACCAGGTTGCCGCTTGAATCCCGATGGGCAAGTCCGGTTTCCACCAGCAGGCGACCGAGCTCCGTATCCATCGCTTCGGTCATGGCATCGGAAATGAGGCGCTGGTTCAACTGATTGCTGCAATCCGCTGTCAGCTGCGCACCAATTCCCGATGGCAGCAGAGCCCCCGGCGGCGGTTGGAAAGGTGTGTGGACGGCGCTGAAACTGACCGTCGCCATCCAGGGTTGATCGCTGTTGGCGCGGGATTTTATCCAGTCTATCGCGGCGTTTACCTCTATGGTGGAGCGGTGACCCCGGCCGCGGGGGTCGCTGACAGCCGCCTCCAGCACACCGCGACTGTCGTTGATTACCAGGGGAGACACATAGTGAGCGTTTTCCCTGTCGAATCTCAGCTCGGCGGGGGGCGAATTTTCGCAAGTCGTGGCTTCGGGCACCAGAATCCCCCCGAGAGTCAGGCACTGCTGGCCAGGTGAGTCTCCGAACTCGTTGTTGCCGTGAATCATGGTGCAATCGGTTTGATGTTGCGGGGCGAAATAGCAGGCGCCAAAATCCGCACCATTCACGTCTGCTCCCCGGTCGGGAACGAAGCCGCAGGAATAGGTGCCAAGCTCTGCCACCCCACCAGCGGTGGTGTCGATGGAAGCCGGCAGGCCACCAGTCCAGCCGTAGAAGTGATCCCAGCCCAGCTGCATGGGGGTACCATTGCCGGCTTCGTTGTTTTCGGGGCCTGCCAGGTGAAACTTACCGAACATGGCGCTGGTGTAGTCGGCATTTTTCAATAGTTTGGCTACGGTGATGTCATAGGGGGTCAACTGAGAATTCGCGAGATCGTTGGGCCCGATGGCCTGGAACACGTTATTGCGTAAAGGGTAGCGTCCGGTTAGTAGCGCAGTGCGACCAGGAGAACACTCTGGCATAGACCAGGTGTTGCGAAAGCGTAAGCCTGCGCTGGCGATGGTGTCGATGGTGGGCGTACTAGGCGGGGGCAGGCCATCGCTACCGGCGCCACCGTAGCCGAAGGCAGACAGCTGGTCGACACCCACATCGTCCAAGATCACCAGCAGGATGTTCGTGGGCGATGGCTCAGGGGGTACAGGTTCTTCCGGAGGTTGCTCCCCACCGTCGGGCGGCGGAGGAGGTGGATCAGTATTGACGACGGCGCGGGACGAACTGTCGGAGCAGCCGCTCACAACAGGTACAAGCCAGATCAAGAAAATAAGAAACAGTAGTGAGCGATATTGATACATAATTTTTCCTATTTGGAATTGTTCTTTTTTGTGTGTCTCTTGTTGCTGGGTGGTTACCTGGTCGGAACCGACCATAACAGACCTCATCGTCGAGCTTCGTTTGCAGCTGGCAGTTCTCGGGAGGATTGCCACTTACTTTACCTGTTTGGTAATCAGCAAACGTTAACAGACACTAGAATTGATGAAGTTCTTACAGAGCCACTATTAATCTGGTGTATTTGCCGTTCTGCCAATGATCACTGGAGCTTTACTTTGGATAAAGACCGACATCCCCCTCAAGCGGTTCTACATCACTGACCAGACGAAAACCAATATGCTGTGCGCTGCTGCTGACCTCGGATTTGCCGCGCGCACCGGGTCTATACCTGGCACAGTAACTGTCGGTACACAGAAACGACCCTCCTTTTAACACTCGCTTGGGAATTCCGGGCTCTTGAGGGTCAAAGCTGGTTTCAGGACCAGACGGATTGACAATAGGATCACCGCTTGCGGTGCGGACTGCGTAGGTATTTGGTCGGTACCAATCTGAAACCCATTCCCAAACATTGCCAGACATACCATAAAGCCCGTATTGATTTGGTGGAAAGGCCTTCACCGGCGATGTGGCGGCATAACCATCAGATTTGCTGTTGTTTACAGGAAAAGAACCCTGAAAGGTATTGGCCATGTGGCTTCCGTTCGGCATCCGATGGTCACCCCAGACGAATTCTTTTGAATGGAGTCCACCGCGGGCAGCGTATTCCCATTCCGCTTCGGTTGGCAAACGTTTGCCAATCCAGTCGGCATAGGCCACGGCATCTTCGTAGGCAATATGCACCACAGGGTGATCCCCGAACCCCTCAAGATCACTTCCAGAACCCTCGGGATGGCTCCAATTGGCTCCAGGCAAAAATTGCCACCAGCTCCCCGGCCCTGTTACCTCTCGAGCATCGCTCGGTGGTGAAAAAACCAGTGAACCTGGCACGAGGGTCGACGCCGGTACGCCGGGAAAACTGGCAGGATCCAACGCCTGCTCGGCAACGGTGACATACCCTGTAGCTTCCACGAAGGCCTTGAACTCTGCGTTCGTTACTTCGGTTTTGTCGATCCAAAAGCCATCGACCGACACCTTATGGGGCGGCTGGGCATCGGCAAAGTGCTCAGAGCCCATTGTAAAAATACCAGGAGGAAGCCAAATCATACTGGATGAGTGGGGAGCTGGCTGAACCTGATTGGATACTT
>JBFXIU010000276.1:0-4487 GCA_050175615.1 Porticoccaceae bacterium
GCAGGGGCTGATGGAGTTCCGATTAGGAAAATCCCAACCGCCAAAAAGAGTGTAAGTACAGAAATGATTGCCCGCGGGAAAATTTGTTTGTAAGTGCTTTGCGTTGTGACATTTTTCTCTTTCATGATTTTCTCCTTGTTTTTTTTATTATTAAACACAGAATAATCGAACACGGATAAAGTGCTTATTATCGCAGTTTGTTTCCGCAATTTCACCTGAACGATTACTCCGGAAGATTCAGCTGCCGTGCCAATGCAGCCGGCATTCCCTGACCTGAACGGCGGGAAAATACCGTCACAATCACAAGTGCGATTGCTGCTGCAAGGTATGGCATCATACCGATGATATAAGAAGACAGATTGCTTCCAAACGCCTGAAGGTAGGGGTGTAGCACCAGCATGCCCCCGAAGGCCCAGGCAACGATGATGGTTGGAACAGGCCGCCACCGGGCCACGATCACTAGCCCGACAGCAATCCAACCTTGACCGGCAGTCATCTTTTCGGTCCAGACCTGAGTGTTTGCCACCGATAGATGGGCGCCTCCCACCCCGGCGAGAAACCCTCCGATCAGGATCGCGAGAAATCTAGTTTGTCGCACCCGGACCCCCTGTGCATAGGCAGACTCCGGATCCGCCCCTACGGCCCGGACGGCCAGTCCGAAACGGCTTCGCTTGAAAATAAGCCATGAAACAGCCGTCAAAACAACCGCCAAGTAAACAAAAACATCCTGGCGGAAAAAAATATCTCCGACCAAGGGAATCCTGCTCAAAAATGGAATCGCAGTCTCTCTCACTCCTTTTATATTCGCCCCGACAAATGATCTACCGAAATACCCCGACAGACCGGTGCCGAGTATCGTTAGGGCAAAGCCGCTGACAATCTGATTGGCATTACACAGCAGCACCATGATCGCATGAAGACAGGCCAACATTGCTCCGGCCAGCCCGGCGCCTAGGATGGCAAGGACGACATTGCCGGTATAAAATTGAACCGCAAATCCAGCCAAGGCCCCTGCCAGCATCATCCCCTCAACACCCAGATTCATAACGCCGGAACGTTCCGTCATCCCCTCGCCAATTGCGGCCAAGGCAATCGGCGTGCCCCGCTGTACAGCACCCGTTGCGATAGCAAGCAATATTGGTGCAAGCTCCATAGTTTGGCTCATTCGGACACCCCGCTGATCTGCCAGCGCTCCAGCCACTGTCGTAGAGGGGTGCTCAAAAGAGCCCCTGTAAATACAAGTCCGAGCATAATATCCACAGTTGACGACGGCAGCCCGGCTGACAACTGCAACGCATCACTTCCTGAATAAAGACCACCCACCACGATCGCTACAGGAATGATGGCAAGAAACCGATGACCAGCAAGCCACGAGACAAGAAATCCGATATAGCCGTATCCGGACGACAGGTCTGGACGCAGCCGCCCCTGAATAACCGAAACCTCTCCCATGCCGGACATTGCCGCCAGGGCCCCCCCGATGGCCATGGTGACCAGAATCCAGGTCCGTATGCGAATCCCCACTGTGCGGGCGGCAGCGGGACTGGCCTCGATGACCTTCACCGAAAATCCAAATGTGGTCCGGGTTATGACGAACCAGAAAAAAACGGCCGAAATTAAGGCGATGCCGAGGCCCAGGTGGACGTTCGAATCCCCCCACCTGGGAAGAATAGCAACGGCCGGGAAAGAGGCGCTATATGGCCAACCAAGTGCGGATACGTCTTTCCAAGGACCGTGAACCAGATGATCCACCAAAAGGATACCCACATAATTGAGCATCAGGGCTACAAGAACCTCGTTGACGTTCCAGAAAGCTTTCAGTATTGCCGGTATGAACGCCCATGCGGCACCTGCCAGGCAAGCGGCCAGCACCATGGATGAAATCGTGACAAAAGATGTCGCGTGCACACCGGCATTCAGTGCAACTACCGTGGCAGCCACGGCACCGATCTGCAGCTGTCCTTCACCACCTATATTGAAAAGCCCGGCCCGAGCAGGAACGGCAACGGCTAACGCACATAGCATCAGCGGTGTGCACCGTGTGAGGGTTTCTCGTATACTGTACATTGATCCAAACGCCCCCTTGAACAGGGCAACAAAGGTTTCCGGTGCATTCCGGCCAGCTTCCGTCAGCAGAATAGAGAACAAAATCACCGTGATCACCAGAGCGAGAACAAGTCCGGCCGCAGACGGAACCCAGGATGCTTTTCTAAAGTAGTTCATGTTTACAATTCCTCAATCGCGTCTGCCATCATAGCGGCATTAGTTCTTATGGAAACTGATGCAGAGGAACTCTCTTCATCCGTACCTCTCCCTCTTTTTCTATCATCGGGTGAACCGCTCCCCCGGCTCATCAGCAGACCGATTTCTGATTTATCGACTTCTCCGACCTCAAGCATCCCCTCCACCTGACCGGCTCGAAGTACAAGAATGCGGTCACAAATCAAAAACAGCTCGTCAAGGTCTTCCGACACATATAAAATCGCCGCGCCTTTGCTTGCCTTTGCAATCAGTTCGCCATGCACCGTTCGTACCGTGGCCAAATCGAGTCCGGACGTTGGATTGACCGCAAGGATCAAAGGCGGGTCACCTTCGAGTTCCCGGGCAACAACCACCTTCTGAAGATTTCCGCCGGACAGGTTTCCAGCGCTCACCGAAGGATCGTTGGGATGGATTTCGTAGCGTCTAATTTGGTTCATAGCATGCTTTTTCATTTCATCCCGCCGCAGAAAAAAAAAGGAAGAAAAGGGAGGCCTCCGGTAGCGGCGCAGGGCCAGATTTTCGGTCATTGAAATTGAAAGGACCGACCCTGTACCACGCCTGTCGGCCGGGATATAACCTATGCGCGGGGCACCATTTTTAATGGCGCTGTTTGACTGGAGATGCAAAGTACCTTGGTATGGGGTGCTTTTGGTAATTGCAGCAACAAGCTCGTCCTGACCGTTTCCGCTGATTCCGGCGACCCCGAGAACCTCGCCTGGATACAGTGAAAAAGTCGCTTCCTTCAAACCCATAGGGCAGGTGATGGACGGCACAGAAAGATTATGAACATCGAGCACTGGAAACACCTTCCCAGAACGGGAAAAAATTGAATTGGAACGTTTGTAAGGAAGGACTTCGAGGTGATTGCCAACCATAAGATCTGCCAATTCCTCATCGCTGAGAACATCGGCGGAACATTGCTTTACCAGCCTGCCCCGCCGAAGAATTGAAAGCTTTTGACCCACCGCACGCACATGGTGGATTTTGTGGGTAATCAAGAAAATAATATGCCCGGCAGCCGCAAACCGCCGGATGTGCTCAAAAAGGCGCTCGGCTTCCTGAGGTGCAAGAATCGATGTTGGTTCATCAAGTATGAGTACTCTGGCACCTTCAAGAATCAGCCGGAAGATATCTATCCGTTGCCTCTCACCCAGTGACAATTGCTCGATCACTGCATCCGGCCGGATATCCATGCCGTATTCATTAGATTTCCGGGCGAGATAACGACTCCATTTCACCGGGTTTAGCCAGAACGTACCATTGGTCTGGCTCAGGGCCAAATTCTCTGCAACCGTAAGGGAGGGTATCAGGGAAAAATGCTGATGCACCATGCCGATCCCACTGCGCTTCGCCTTCTGTGGGCTGGAGATCCGTCTCTTACGACCGTCGATTTCAAGATATCCAGAGGTTGGCTGGAGAAGCCCCGCCAGAATCCTCATGAGGGTGGTCTTACCAGCCCCGTTCTCTCCAAGAATAACATGCACTTCGCCAGCATGTGCTTCGAGAGTCACCTCCTCGTTGGCGGTGACACCGCCGGGGAACCGTTTTGTGATTGTGCAAAGTTTAATTTTGTTCATATTTTTGATGCTTCAAATCTAAAATGGCCATATATTATAATAGAATTGGCATGGTAAAAGTTTAATTTGATGCAAATTAACAATAATATGTCCTCAATTCAAGTAGTTTCAACGAGTGCCGCCCTTCCTAATTTTGAGTTGTTTGCTCAGTGCTTGATCCAGGCAACGGACACAAACACACTGCTCGCTCTATTTTCTGACGCTTCCATCAACATCGCATATTGTGGTCGCTGCAAAAATAACACCATGCTAAAATCGTGCCAGCTTTTAGTGTCGCTGAACGTAGAGTTATAGCAGAGTTGTATTGTATCCGATACAGCATTCAGAGCGTAGAATTAGCACTATTGGTATCCAATGTGATACTATTGGTGACTTTAGAGATATATAGTCATCCGGCTTAGGTTTTTCTGGGCACATATATTGTTGACCTGTATTTTATCTGCACATAATTCTACAACTTGGGTTTGCTACAGAACAATACCCTGTATTTAGACCCAAAACAAACGCGTTATAATCAGCAAAATTCTGCAACGTATTCCTGCAAGTATTTATGAGTGACACCATGAAAGTGATTCCCGCTCCAATTAAAAAAGGCAAAAAATATCTGGAATGTGAATTTGGAAGCACGCTTCAGCTTTCGTTTAACCA
>JBFXIU010000277.1:0-4477 GCA_050175615.1 Porticoccaceae bacterium
ACCTTGCCCATATCTTTCATGGATTCGGCGCCGGATTCGGCAATGGCGTCGCCGATCAGTTTGTCCAGCTCTTCCTGGCTGAGGGGTTGGGGCAGGAAAGACTGAATCACTTCAACTTCAGCCTGCTCCCTGTCGGCCAGTTCCTGGCGACCGGCATCCTGATATTGCTTGATGGAGTCGCGGCGCTGCTTGAGCATTTTGTCGAGAATAACCAGGGCGCGAGCGTCGTCGACCTCGATGCGTTCGTCAACTTCGATGCGTTTTATATCGGCCAGGATCAGGCGAATAGCGCCAAGACGTTCTTTGTCTTTGGCTTTCATGGCAGTTTTCATGGCTTCTGTTATTGTGGCCTTGATGGTCATGACATGGCTCCTGCTGGCGTTGAAACAAAAAACGCCGATAGGATCGGCGTTTCTGCGGTCAATCACGGCGGATTGATCAATACATGCGAACGAACTTGCGTGACTCGCGAGACACTTTCTTGGCGTGGCGCTTAACGGCGGCGGCAGCCTTGCGCTTGCGCGCCCAGGTGGGCTTCTCATAAAACTCGCGGCGGCGAACTTCAGCCAGTACACCTGCTTTTTCACAGGAGCGCTTGAAGCGGCGCAGAGCTACGTCAAAAGGTTCGTTTTCTTTAATGCGTACTGAAGGCATGTATCCTCTTTCCCGATTTTTTGCTGCGTTTTAAGGTTTGTGTAGCATTTAAGCCACTATTAAGGCCGCGTATTCTATACACTTCTACTCTTGGGTGCAAAGGTTTTGTGGCATTATCCGGTTATTTGGTCATAACCAATGGTGGTTGTCTAACTGATTGAATTTGGTGGTTTTATTGACCTTTTGTCATTATTATGGCGGCCTTTATACTTTTGATGATTACATTTGGCGTAATTTTGTGGATAACAGTATGCGGGTTTTGGGCATAGAGACGTCCTGTGACGAGACAGGGGTTGCGGTTTATGACAGCGAGTTGGGGCTGTTGTCTCACGCGCTGTACTCCCAGGTGAAAGTGCATGCGGAATATGGCGGCGTCGTGCCCGAGCTGGCTTCACGGGATCATGTGCGCAAAATTCTGCCTTTGGTTCGACGGGTTTTGGACGAGTCAAACAGTGGGCGCGACAGTATTCAGGGTATTGCCTATACGTCGGGTCCTGGACTGGTTGGCGCGCTTATGGTGGGCGGCAGTGTCGCCCGCTCCCTGGCCTATGCCTGGGGAATTCCCGCAATAGGGGTTCACCATATGGAGGGGCATCTGCTGGCGCCGATGCTGGAGGAAAATCCGCCGTCGTTTCCCTTTATCGCTTTATTGGTATCCGGTGGCCACACTCAATTGGTGGCTGTAGAAGCCATAGGCCGTTATCAGATTTTGGGTGAGTCGGTGGACGATGCTGCCGGGGAGGCCTTTGATAAGGCGGCAAAAATGCTCGATCTGGATTATCCCGGTGGCCCGCGATTGGCCAAGCTGGCGGAAAAAGGCGATGCTGGGCGCTTTCGCTTTCCGCGCCCCATGACAGATCGTCCCGGCCTGGACTTCAGCTTCTCCGGTTTGAAAACCTTTACACTGAACACGATTGCCGATTACAAACAGAACGACGGCCTGCCTGACGATCAGACCATGGCGGATATCGCCTGCGCCTTTCAGGACGCCGTCGTCGATACCCTGGTGATTAAGTGCCGTCGGGCTGTCGAGCAAACGGGTCTGAAAACCCTGGTGATTGCTGGCGGCGTTTCCGCCAATGTTGAGTTGAGAAAGCGATTGGAAAAGGCGTTGGCCAAGCAGGGGGCAATGGTCTTTTACGCCCGCAATGAGTTTTGTACCGACAATGGCGCCATGATTGCCTATGCCGGCTGTCAGCGTCTTCTCGCCGGGCAGAGCGATGATCTGGCGGTTCGCGCTGTGCCCCGGTGGCCGCTGGATACTCTTTCCGGTTTAGGTTGAAGTGGCAGCCTTTTCGGCAGTGGTAAAAAATAAAGGGAATCATTGATGGATATTGTCTATATTCGCGATCTTCACATTGACACCATCATCGGTGTTTTCGACTGGGAGCGCGAAGTCAAACAACGGCTCGTTTTTGATATCGATATGGCCACCGACACTCGCCGTGCCGGCCAAACCGACGATCTTGAGTTTGCGCTGGACTACTATGGGGTTTCAAACCGTGTTACCCAGTTTGTTGAGCAGAGCCGCTGTCTACTGGTCGAGCGCCTTGCCGAAGAGGTGGCTGCGCTGATCATGTCGGAATTTTCCGTTCCCTGGCTAAAGCTGCGCTTGGGCAAACCCGGCGCTGTTAAAAATGCCCGTGATGTCGGCCTGGTGATTGAGCGCGGGGTTAAGCCCTGATGGCTCAGGTGTTTGTGGGTGTTGGCAGCAATATTGAGCGCAACAAACATATTGTTGCCTGCCTTGAGGCTCTGGCAAAGCATTTTGGCAAGCTTGCCTTGTCTTCAGTTTACGAGAGCGAGGCGATTGGCTTTCGTGGTGATAATTTTTATAACCTGGTTGCGGGCTTTGACAGCGCTCTCTCTATTGGCGAGCTTTCCCGGCTGCTGCGTTCCATTGAAAAGGATAATGGCCGCACCAGAGGGGTATCGAAGTTTAGTGGCAGAACTCTGGATATAGATATTCTCACCTATGACAATATTGTCGGTTTGGTCGAGGGAATACAGCTGCCACGACAGGAAATTCTCGAGAATGCCTTTGTGCTTCGACCCATGGCCGAATTGATTCCCGACAGGGTTCACCCGCTAACAGGGAAAACCTATAGTGAACACTGGCGAAAATACGATCAGCATAAACAAAGATTGTGGCCCATTGACTTTGCCTGGCGGGGAATCCCTGTTTCAGCGCAGGAGTGATATGGTCTGTTGGCGTTACTGGTTGTTGGCGCACTGGATGCAGAGGCTGGTGTAGGGAACGGCTTTAAGGCGATCGATATTGATATCGCCGCCGCACTGACTACAGGTCGTGTACTCGTTGTTGGCAATGCGCTCCAGAGCCAGCCCCACCTGATTGAGTTCCTCCCGAGATTCGTTGCCTATGGCCTGAATGACTTCGTCGTTCTGCCGTTCCTGAGCCTGTTCTGACCAGTCTGGGGAGTGCTCTGCGGTGACGTCTTTTTTGACTTTTTCCAGGCGCACCAATAACTCCCGTTGGCGGGACTGGAGTTGAGCCTCAATATTCTTGATCTGTATTCGATCCATAAAAATCCTTAAATATTCAACAATGACCTGCCATAACCCGGCTTATGCCAGTGCATATCCAGATTATGGCAGCCCGTAATGGGGTTGGCTTACTTGACTTCAATGCGACGCTTTTGAGGCACGGTTTCAGTCACTTTTGGCGCTTTGATTTTTAGAACACCGTTTTCAAATGCGGCATCGATGTCCTGCTCCTGAATACTGTCGCCGAGGCTGAAGCTGCGGGCATATTTTCCATAGCGGCGCTCCTGGCGAATAATCTTGCCTTTTTTTTCCTCTTTGTCTTCCTGTCGAGTTTCCGCTTCAATGGTTAATACGCCATCTTCAAGATGCAGGTGTAAATCCTCTTTTTTTACACCGGGAAGCTCAGCGGTGATTTCATAGTGATCGGTATTTTCCTTGATGTCCACCCTGGGGGTAAAGAATTTGCTCAAAGTGCTGTCCTCTTTGCGCATAGGGGTATAGAAGTCATCAAAAAATTTGTCGAGATCAAAAAAATTGCTGCGCGGTATCAGGGTCATAACACATTCCTCCGAAGAATTAGTGGTTAAAACTTGAAGGTGTCAGAGTGCAAACCTCTGTTGTCTTCATCCCTTTAGATTAGGTCAGCCATACTGCTTTTCAAGGGTTAAAAATCTGATCCTCGATGGGGTTGATGCAGATCAACGATTGGGTTTTGGTGAGCAGCCAATCACACCAGAGCAGGCCGTCTTTGCTTGGCAACAGTTGAAGTGGGTTGTTGGCCGTCGCGGCTATTGGAAGAATTCCGGCGGATTGCGGTCGCGAAAATTTTTAATGGCTTCTTCACGTTTGTTGTCGAGGGCATGGCCAATATCGGCGCCGGTTAGCCCCTGAGCTACAAACTCTTTGGGATTGACGCTTTGCAACTCTTCAAAAAGCCTGCGCAACCATTGTCCCTGAATATAGGGCGTGTCTTCAAAGCCTTTACGGCCTCGAGCGTCGGCTTCGACAGACTGGAGAAATAATTCAAAACGCTGTGGTTTGCGGAAAGCATCAGCGGCGCGAAATATTTTCAACAGGGTTATCGGGCGCAGTTCAAAAGCTTTGTGGCAAAGCAGATGAAGGCGGGTAACAGGAATCGCCAGCTCGCGGTAATCATTTGGAATCCGGAGGCGGTCACAGACCTCTTCGACAAGGGGAATGCCCCGTTCTTCATGCCCTATGTGGCGTGGCAGTATATCGGCAGAAGTGGTGCCCTTGCCGAGGTCGTGTACCAGTGCGGAAAAACGCACTTTGGGATCGTAGCTGAGGCGGGCTGCCT
>JBFXIU010000278.1:0-4432 GCA_050175615.1 Porticoccaceae bacterium
ATTGTATACTAAGCTGAAGGCGCTCTTTATGCTTCATTGTTTTTGCCTTGATCTTGCAGTTTACGACTGTGGACGGTGTAAGATGAATAGACTTGTCGTTGTCAGAGATGGTCATGTTCTGGTTCTCGAGTCCAAGCAGAATAGATTGGACGTGTTTGATCAGTTCACGAAGTTCCATAACGGCTTCCAGCTTGAACTTTTCATCCATAAAATCCTCCTGAAGGAATTTGTGTTGGCCTTATTCAGTCATGGAATGAATAAGATGTATTAGCTCTGTTGTTTGAGTGGAAAGGGCTTTGATGGAAGTCGCGGATGCCCCCATGCCTGCCGCTGTTGATTCAGCGATGGCTCTAACGTCGTTAACAGCCTGACTGATTTTGTCTTGAGATTTTGTCTGCCGCTCCACAGCTGTCTCTATGTCGCTGACTCTTGTCGCCACGTCAGAGGAGTGCTCGACGATCTGCATCAAAGCGTTTCCAGAGTCGCTTGCCCGCTCGTTGGCATGGCCGATCGCTTCAAAGGCGGATTCTGTGAGGCTTACACTCGTATTTACGACGTCTTGAATGCCCTTGATGCTTGTTGTCACATTGAGCGTGGCGGCCATGGTTTGCGCCGCCAACTTACGGACCTCGTCGGCAACGACAGCGAATCCTCGTCCATAGTCGCCTGCACGCGCGGCTTCAATCGCCGCGTTCAAGGCCAGCAGGTTCGTCTGGTCGGCGATGTCGGATATATCCGTTATGATGTGGTTAATGTCTTGGACCTGCTTGCCGAGAAGATGCATGGTGTGACGTAGCTTTTCGGAAACGTTTTTCACAGACACGATCGACTCCATTGATTCTTGCACGATAGTCGATCCGTATTGCGCTTTGCTCATGGCTGCTTTGGCGCTGGTCGTCGCCATCTTCGATGTGTCGGATACGTCATGGAGATCTTTGACGATGGAATTTATGTTGACGGCGACCTCAGCGATGCGGGCGCTTTGGTCAGCAGCGCCTTGGTTGGCGGCCTCGACCTGATTCTGTAGTTGTTCAACCTCATTGTTGATATGTTTTGTGATGACGTCGACATCTTCAACAGCCTGGGTGATCATATCGTGTTGCGAGCGAAGAGCTTGTTCCCCAAGGCGTATGGGAGTCAAATCGACTGCCATGTAGAAATATCCTATAATATTACCATCCATATCGTGGAGAGGGGCGGAATCAAGGCGTGCATAATATTTTGAGCCATGTATTGTTGTTCCTTCAATGTCTAGATTTTTTATTTCAATTATGCTTGTTAAACAATTTGCTATTTCATCATGATTGGCATTGGTGTGGCTGATTACGTCGTTTATGTTGTTGCCTATGAAAAGGTCTACGTGGTCGTTCAAGCCAAGCAAGTCGAGAAATGCCTTGTTGATAAATGTTATGTTCATTTTTTCGTCTTTTACTATGCATGGTACTGTGATGGCATGCAAGATACTGTCGCTGAGTCCAAGCTTGTTTTTGAGCTCAACCATCATCAAACACAAGCCAGACGCAAGGTCCGCCATTTCAGACTGAAACCATCCTCGGATTGTCGTGTTCATGCTGCCTTTTCTTATTTGAAGCAAATGCTCCCTGATGGCAGCCAACGGCTTGAATACCTCTTTGTTCAAAAAGAAAATATTAGATGCAATGACCACGGCAGCGGTCAATACAACGATAATAAAGCATATAAAGCGGAGATTTGCTACAGGCTGTAACGCATCACTCTCGTTCACTTCCGATACAAGCGCCCAGGATGTGTTGTCAAATGGCAGTGGAGTATATGCCTCCAAGTCTTTTGTGTGGAAAGGCCCTTCTGTGGCAATGATACCTGTTTTGTTTTTCAATGCATTCACCACACCTTGTGTGGAAAATGAGCTTGGCAAGCCTGATGTTCCAGCCATGAGTTTGTTGTTGGGGCCGACGATGTAGGTCCTTCCCCCCTTACCCATGCCGCTTTGTATATTCAGAATGGCGTTCAATTCTGCCAGAGGCAGTCTGAGAATGGCGACTCCTGAAGGCTTGTTGACATGATCGTAAATCGTTGAAGCGACAAAAGCCACAAGTGGATCGTTTTTTTCTGGAAAGGGAGCGAAGTCTATTAAGAAAACACCTCCTTTCATTCCTTCCTTCCAGGCAGTGGCAAGATTTGTTTTACTCAAACTACCGCATTTGAGATCTTCGCCTAGCGCTGGCCCGCGCTTCTCGGAGTATACGACCTTGCCATAGTCATCTACAAGAAGAACGTCCTCATAGCCCAATGTGGTGACGAACGGTTTGAATGCAGGGCCAACAAAATCGAGCAAATCTGTAAATTCTTTGTTTCCAGTGTCTATTTTTTTGCATTGTTTTACTGTTCCAGAGTAGTATTCTCTGAGCATGTTGAGTGCGCTGTATACTTCTTTGACTTTACTTACTACTACTGCTTCTTTTTTCCATTTTTCAAATAATGACAGCAAGGCCTTTTTTTTCATGTCCCTGACGGACTCAAGCTGGTTGAATGCCTGGTCTGTTAGTCCGGAAGATCCATGGAGCACGGCATATACGCTCGTTAAAGAAAGGGGGACAAGGCTTACTACAAGACAGAAGGTTATTATCTTTGAGCGAAGCGTCATACTCTGTCCTCGGTGTGTCAGGTGTTGTTGCGTTTAACGGAGCGATAATGTTGTGGGCTGAATGAATTCTGGCTTGTTGTTGGTCTGGGGCATGCTTTCCAATATCCAATGCGGTTGTTGGCCAGGCACTGTTATGTGGATGGCGTATAGGGGTATGGTGTTGTATTGTTGTTGTGCAGTGAGTTTGCCAGCTTTATTTTTGGGATTACGTCCTTCTGTTCATTGTATACCATGAGATATGGCGCATTAGTCTGTGCTGAATACTATTTAATTCGCATGGCGATAAATTGAACTTGTTTGTTTCCTGTTGTAATATTATAGATAGTTGTTCGCCAGGCGCTCTTGTTTGCTGAGGATATTGTGAGAATTATTGTTTGGCCACGTCCTGTTTTGTTGTTTATATAAAGAATCATTATAAAATATGCTTGCACAAGGCAAAGCTATTCGTCTAATTAATCTATTGAGCCGTTGCGTCAACAAAAAAACAATTTGTAACATCTTTGACGCATAAGTTTCATGTTTTTGTCTTCGAACAGCTTTCGTAGTAGTTGTTGTAAACCGTGTCTGTAATTGAATCTTTCCGTTATTGAAGTTGGTGTTGCTTTACGTCTACAAGAAGACGCCGGAATCCCCGAGAGGGGGTTCCGGCGCCTTGGCGTCTCGGATGCGTGGGACCAGCGGAGTTGGCGCGCTGGCGGGGCCAACGAAGCGGCGGGCGTTCTCCCTGACTTGCCGACGTCTGGCTCACGCGGGAGGCAAAGCGCGGTGGCCCACCCCGTCCGGCCCACCCCCAACCGCCCACCCCCACCGGCCCCCCCCCACCCGCCCGACACGATCCGCCTGTGGTTGGCCGGCCCGCCTGAACGACGCGTCCCGCGTACGGCTTATTCGCCCAGTCCGGCCATGGCCTGGTCCACGTCCCAGCCGTCGTGCACGATCTTGCCCAGGGCCTGCAGCAGGCGGGTGGGGTCCTTGTGCTGAAAGATGTTGCGGCCCACGGAGAGTCCTGATCCTCCGGCCTGCACCGAATCGTGCACCATCTGCAGAAAGGCCCGCGTGGTGGGCGTCTTGGGGCCGCCGGCGATGACCACGGGCACGCACGATCCTTCCACCACGCGCGCGAAAGACTCCGGATCGCCGGTGTAGGGCACCTTCACGAGGTCCGCGCCGAGTTCCATGCCGGCGCGGGCGCAGTGGGCCACCACCTCGGGGTCGAACTCGCTGGCGATCTTGGGGCCGCGTCCGTAGACCATGGCCAGCACCGGAATGCCCCAGTGCGCCGCCTCGCGGGTCACCTGGCCCATGCCGGCCAGCATGTCCCGCTCGGATTCGTCGCCCAGGTTCAGGTGCAGGCTCACGGCGTCGGCTCCGAGTTGGATGGCTTCCTCCACCGAGCAGACCAGGGTCTTGGCGCCGGGAAAGGGAGATAGATTGGTGGAAGCCGAAAGGTGCACCACCAGGCCGATGTCGCGTCCCCTGGCCCGGTGGCCGCAGGGCACCAGCCCCTTGTGCATGAGCACGGCGTTGGCTCCGCCTTCCACGATGCTGGTCACGGTGTCGCGCACGTCGGTGAGTCCGGCGATGGGGCCGACGCTGACGCCGTGGTCCAGGGGGACGATGATACAGCGACCCGTGTCGCGGTTGACGATACGTTCGAGACGAATGGATTTGCCGATGTGCATGCCGCACCTCCTGGTGTTTCGCCTAGTGGGGCCAGGTTGCGCGGCTTGAAAAAAAGGGCCGCGAACCTTGCGTTCTCGGCCCAGTGGAAAGGAGCTTGGTTTAAGAGGTGTGACCTAATCTGTCGCG
>JBFXIU010000279.1:0-4407 GCA_050175615.1 Porticoccaceae bacterium
CGGGCAAGGTTTTGTTTTGGTAGGAGCCGGCGTCCCGGCGATGATCTCTGCCGCACCCAGCATCACCACTTGATAGATGCTTGTTTTAGATGCACATTAGCGTCTGCCCCAGCCAAAGGCTCAAGCCATTAATGATTGCCATCAAACCCAACAATGCTCTACTGACAGCCTCCCTGGCGGTAACTGCTATCTGCCTGGCACTGACCTGGCGCCAACCGGCGTCAAATAGCTTTTATGGCAGAATTTCGGGACTGGCTTACGATTTATCCTTGCCGCAGACAGCAAAAAAATCGGAGCCGCGCATTGTTATTGTCGATATCGATGAGCACAGCCTGGCCAGTGAAGGGCGCTGGCCCTGGCCAAGGGAAAAAACCGCCCGGCTTATTGAAAGCATAACAGCGGCAGGAGCTGCGGTCGTGGGCTTGGATATTTTGTTTCCAGAACCGGGAGAACCTGAAGGTGACGCCCTGCTGGCGCAGCAGCTGGCGCAACCGAATGTGGTGGGGGCTGTCGCCTTTGCCCTCGCCGACGACCCACTTCATGCCAAACCCTCTCATACCAGCTCACCACAGAATAGCCAGCGCAGGGAGTGGCTGCCCTCCGGCATGGCCGGACTCTCCCCCTCGCTTAACAGCGCTGATGTGGCTCTGGGGCATATCAGCCCCCTTTATGATGCTGATTATGTTATTCGCCGAATTCCACCCAGCATCTGCACCAACAATTGTTATGACACCCTGGCGATAGCCATGCTCAGCCGTTGGCTCGGCAAAAATCCTGAATGGCGCCAAACTTTTTTCGGTAATTTGTTTTGCGTCGATCGATACTGTCAGCGCCTCAATCCCGATGGCAGCCTGTCAGTTGCTTTTCATGCGGCAAGCCATTTTGCCACCTTGTCCGCCACCGAGATTCTATCTACGCCAAACAGGATTGAACTCTTGAATGATGCCTTGGTGCTGGTGGGCACCTCCGCCGTTGGCCTCGGCGACAGGGTTTCTACGCCGCTGTCCGCCAGCACTCCGGGGGTAGAGATACACGCCCTGGCGCTTGCCGCAAGTCTGAACAATATTTACTGGTCGCAACTGCCCTGGTCGCGAACCCTTGTTTCAATATTGGTGCTGGTCACCGGCCTGCTGGCTGCAGGCTGGCCCTGGCTGAATCGCGGCGGGCACCTGGGCGGCACTGCCACTGTTGCCCTGGGGGTAGCTGCTACCATTGCCCTGCCCCAGTTTGGCTTTTGGATCAATGCGCTGCCGTTCTGGGCCGCCTGTCTTTTTACCCTGCTATTGATCAGCGGCCGGGAAGTTTTTTTGGCGCTCTCCCAGCGGCGCAAAATTTATCGCGCTTTTGCCGCCTATGTGCCCCCGGTGGTGCTGCGAACTCTGGCGCGCCAGAATCTCAACCCCGACAAACTGGATGCACAGCGGGCAGATGTGACTGTGTTTTTTGCCGACATCCAGGGCTTTACCGCCCTCGGCGAAAAATTGGAGCCAGAGCAATTGATTGAGATTACCAGCCACCTTTTTAGTGGCATTACCGAAGAAATCCATCGCAACAAAGGCACCCTGGACAAATTTATGGGCGACGCAGTGATGGCATTCTGGGGTGCGCCACTACCGCAGAAGAACCATCCGGAGTTGGCGCTGGACTGTGCCCTGGCCGTGGAAAAAAAGCTGGCGCAGATGGCTCCCTGGTTTGAAGCGCGCGGCTATCCCAAGATTCGAATGACCATGGGGTTGGAAAGCGGCGTGGTCACTGTGGGTAATCTGGGGGCACGGCAACGTCGCGCCTATACCATTATGGGCAAATCAGTGAATCTGGCATCTCATTTACAACAGCAGTGCCGCCAGATTGGCCATGATATTTTGTGCGGCCCGGAACTCTGTCGGCGCCTGGCTGAAAGCGGAAGAATTCAGTTGCTGCCAGCGACCATAATTCGCGGCCTGAAAGAGCCACAGGTGATTGGCTACCCTGCGGGAGATCGATAACTGCTATGGCTGTTGAGCTATCGCTTGCAGCTTAGATTACTGCCTGCGCAGGAATGAAGATAAATATAGAGCAGGATGAGGGCAGTTCTGACTCTGGAGGGCGGCGTACAGGGTATGATGGCCAGAGGGTGCCCCTGCGGAACCAGATCACCATGCCTGCGAAGGAACGTCAGCCTCGATCTGATCGGGAGCAGACACCCAGGTGGTTTAGGGCGACAGGCTACCGTTGTTTATCCACTGAGTTGCGCCAACCGCATTGACACCGGGACTGATCTGGTAATCAAAAAGGAGTCCGGCTTCCTGTATATCTGGCGACAGCACGCCATCAATTCTCGCCAGAGAATTGGCGTCGCTGTGAAAAAAGCCATCCGCACTAAGATCACCAGCCCCCAAAACAGGCACTACACCTGGGAGACTCTGGGCGTGAATATCCAGCCTGGTGGCAAATCGGGACGATTTAAAATCGACGATCAGCGCAGGATTGCTGATACCGGCAGCTTCCAATGTAGCTCCCCTCTGGATATAGGCTTCATAGCTGTTGAGCTTGAATGAGATCTGACCCGCATCGGGGAGAAGAATATTGCTGCGATCCTGCTTGTCTTCGAGCATGGCAAAAACATTGTTAAGAACCGCATACTGGCGATTGTCGTGAAGAAGCTGGGATATAGTTCGATAATTGGGATCATCGCCGGCAAAGGTAGACCAGCGCCCCCAGATAATCTGGGGATCATTATCCAGCCCCCGATTATTGGGCAGAGGACTGTTGGATTCCTGCTCACCCAACAAGTAGGCCTGCTGCACCAGGGACTCCTGGCTTAAATAGCGCTGGGTGTTTTCTAGCCCATCTTCGTAACTTTCTGCACCTGGGGCTGAAAGCCCGATCCTGCCCCGAAGCGCTTGCTGGGCGCTGGCAATAAAGGCTGCAAACAAATCCGCCTCTTCAGGGTGCGGAGGCCTGATTTCATCAGGCGTGAGGCCATCACTGGTCACCAAGGCAAACCCCTGGTCGGCGCGAACTTCAATCATAGCCTTGCCAACACTGGCAAAAAGCTCTGCGGACACGTCACCACTGCAGGGGGAAAAGCTATTCGCGGAACAGTTATCGTCAAAGGGCGCCATCACAACGCCACCTGAATTAACAAGTAAACGCGCAAGAGATTCATCCGCAAAGACAACGAAATCTGTACCCCGAATGCCAATGGCCGACACCGGCGTATTGATGCGGTAGTTATCTTTGTTGTGCTGACCGATGGTGCCGGTGGCGGAACGCATGACGCCTTTTTCCAGGGTGATGCGCACCCGGCCTTTATCTGCGCCACCCTCGCTTCCAGCCTCAAGCTCATAGGTATTGATGAGAATTTGGCTCTCGGGCCTCACGCTGACCAAGCCGCCATCGATAAAGCGAACATGCACATAACCGTTGGCAGCGGTAATCAACTGGTCGCTGACATAGATTTTGTCCCCCTGAGCCAGGGGGCGGGGATCGTCGCCATCGCGGCGGGCGCTGACATCGCCGTCAATGAAAATAACGCGACCGACAGAGTCCGACTTTGAGGCGGCAAGAAGCGTCGCCGGCCAGGACAGAACCAGAGCCAAGAAGACGTTGATGAGCATTTTTGTAACGGTCATAGTCCCTGCCGACATTTTTTAATCACGCCTGTGCATTTCCACCTGTCAGTGTGGCTATAATAGCGCAGTTTTGCAACTTCGAAACTGTTAACAGGTTCTCGTTTTCACTACTAACCAGAGCACAGCAGTTCAGAAGGAGGTCTCCAAGTGACGAAAGGATGAGAATCTTGCCCCCCAACGCAACAACCACAGTCCGCATTGCTGCTCAGCTACCGCTTTTGATTCTCGTCGCCATTCTGTCCGCTCCAGGGAACTGTTCCGACTTCGAGGCTCTGCTACTTAAACAGATCAAATCCGGCGGCAATGCCCAGGGCTATCAATGGCTGCAATCCAGGGAGGATGTCTACGCCAACAATGCCGACTATTACGACTGGCTGAGCCGGCTGGCCATGGATCAGGGCGATTACCGCAACGCCATCCCCTACCTTGAAACCCTGATCGAACTTCAACCCAGGCATATGGGCGCACGGCTCGACCTGGTTATTGCCCTCCAACTGGAAGGTCGTAGCCATGAAGCAACTGAACGCCTGCGGGAACTCAACATGCTGGTGACCGACTTGAACACCCTGCCGGAACAGGCCCATCGCCAGATTGTTGAGCTCAACCGCCTCTTGATCCACAACGGCGACAAGACTGTCGACCATCAATTCAGGGTGTTGGTGTCTGCGGGCGCCGGTTTTGACAGCAACGCCAACCGCGGCGCCGACAGTAAGACCATTCCCGTCACCCTCCCGGGGGGGCTCCCGTTCGAGCTGGAATTAACACCGGAAAGCTTGAAAACAGAAGACGAGTT
>JBFXIU010000280.1:0-4366 GCA_050175615.1 Porticoccaceae bacterium
CCGCCACCGTAGAAAATTTTCTTCGTTATGTGCGCAGTTATTACTATGACGGCCTGGTCTTTCATCGCGTCCTTCGCAACTTTGTCATTCAGCCCGGCGGCTATACCTTTGACCTGTTCAAAAAAAGTCCCGCCGGCGACGCCATTGTCAATGAATCCGACAACGGCCTCAAAAACCGTCGCGGCACCCTGGCCATGGCGCGCCACGCCGACCCCGATAGCGCTCGCGCACAATTTTTTGTCAACCTCAGCGACAACAACAATCTGGATCCAAACGGCGACCAGCCCGGCTACACCGTTTTCGGCCAAGTCACTGCCGGCATGGATGTGGTCGATCGTATTGGCAACACCCAGGTGCGGCGAACCGCCAAATTTCAGCATCTACCCGACGAACCCATTCGAATCCTCGCCATCAGGGAAATTCCAGCGCAATGATCAAACTCAGCATCAACCTCAATAAAATTGCCCTGATCAGAAATTCCCGTGACGGCAATTACCCTTCAGTACCGGAACACGCCAAAGTCTGTTTGGCGGCTGGCGCTGACGGCATTACGGTCCATCCGCGCCCGGATCAACGCCATATTCGCCCCGGCGATGTTCGCGACCTGGCCACACTGGTATCCACCTATTCCGGTATTGAATTCAATGTTGAGGGCAATCCCTTTGCCCCGGCGCTGGGCAGCTATCCCGGATTTATTCCCCTGGTGATGGAAACTCGTCCGCACCAGTGCACGCTGGTGCCAGACAGCAATGACCAACTGACCTCGGATCACGGCTTTAACCTTGATCTCAGCGCCAGGCAGCTGGAACCCATTGTTAAACAATTACGGAACAACGGCATGCGGGTCAGCCTTTTTATGGATCCCGACAAATATCAAATTCGTCTCGCCCGCGAATTGGGCGCCGATCGCATCGAACTCTATACCGGCCCCTATGCGGCGGCCTGGCGCAACCCGTTCGACCTGGCCAAACTCCATGACGACTACCATCAGGCAGCGGCTTACGCCACAGAAATCGGCCTCGGGGTCAATGCCGGTCACGATCTCAACCTCGACAACCTGGTGAGGTTTCGGGAAATCCCCGGCCTTCAGGAAGTCTCCATCGGCCACGCATTCACCGTGGATTCCCTGGCCATGGGCATGACCGCAGCCACCCGCGCCTACAAAGCCGTACTTGACGGCCACCCCGGGCAATGACGGCGCCCAGCGTCAATCTTGTCGGTTGCGGCCGCGTGGCCAAAACCCTGGGGAGGCTCATTGTCGACAGGCAACTGGCCACTCTGGGTACTATCTACAGCCGCAATCTGGATCGGGGCGAACAAGCCTGTGAATTTATTGGTGAAGGCGCGGCCACTGATAACTTTCACACCTTAACCCAAGCAAAGATCTGGCTGATTGCAGTTAGCGACGACGCCATTGCTCCAGTCTGTCAGCAACTTGCTGAACAGAGCCATCTTGACTGGAGCGGCAGCACGGTTTTTCACTGCAGCGGCATCCACAGCGCGACACTGCTCAAACCCCTTGCTGAAAAAGGCGCCGCCACCGCCAGCCTTCATCCCATCCACAGTTTTGCCAACCCCGCAGACTCCATTGCGCAATTTCAGGGAACCTATTGCACCACCGAAGGCGATTCCGAAGCCGTCGTATGCCTGACTGAGATATTCACAGCACTGGGCGCAACCACAGTCCCCATCAGGGGTGACAGCAAAGCCCTCTACCACGCAGCCACCGCCGTCGCCAGCAACCATCTGGTCGCATTGATTGCCAACAGCATCGAACTTCTGGCGCTTTCAGGGGTGGAGCATGCCGTAGCTTCAACAATGCTCCGCACTCTGATTCTCGGCAGCGCCACCAATGCCCTGACAACATCACCCCAGGCCGCACTGACCGGCCCCATTCAGCGAGGTGACAGTGACAGTGTTCGCAAACACCTTATGGCGATAGAGAGTCATTGCCCTGAGCTGTTAATCGCCTACAGAACCATGGCTGGTGAAACTCTGAAGCTGGCGACCAAAAATGCCGAGAGCCTGGATAGCGGCCACCAGGCCATTGCACGGCTATTGGCAGTTTCAGCGGATTAACGCCCATCAATAAAGGCTCTATGCAGGCTAAAAATAAATCCGTAGAGGAATGGCACTGGCTTAAGCCGTCATTCCGCGTAGGCGGCAATCCAAGAGTCTCGATCCCCTGAAAAAACTGGATTCCCGCCTACGCGCATTACTGTCCGGAATAAATAGAGGCTGCTTTCCTTAAGCCTGAAATAGTAAGGAGTTTGAATGGTTCTGAGCGCCTCGAGACTTAAACGAAAGCTGTCGTTCCTGCGTAGGCAGGAACCTAGGAAGATTTTCAGGGTAGTTTCTCAGGGCTGCTAACATTGTTGAAAAATCAGCTGATTTACCGCTTTATTGGGCTACTGCACACATATGTCTTGGTGTTCAGTTGGTTTCGATTAAGGATTCCTGCCCCCGATCAGGTCGAGGGTGACGTTCCTACGCAGGCATGACGGCGTGAAATATTCCGGACAGTAGTGCGCCTGCGCGGGAATGACGAAAATCATGGCTTTGGCGCTAAGACAGCGCCATTCAATCCGTAGAGGGTTTTTGCAAACCTTTGGCCACAAGCGCTGATAGTTTGCCGCCAGCCTGTTAAAATAGCGCCACCCTCCCTCCAGTATTAGGCATTACGCAGTGATTCAGCGCGACAAAAACCTGTCTACAGAGCAAAAAGCCCTTACCATCAATCTTGACGAACAGAAGTACGGCACTATTGTCGAAATTGGTGCAGGCCAGGAAGTCGCCCGCCAGTTTTTTAATGCCGGAGCTGCTGCCGGCACGATCGCCAAAACAGCCTCTGCCTACGATATGCAGATCAGCGATGAAATTTACGGCAAGGCCGGGCGCTATGTCAGCCTGGAGCGACTGCGCCAAATGCTCGATCACGAGTACGACCTTCTTATTGAACGCCTTGCCAACCGGCGCTCGCGCAACACCCATTTTTTCTGCTACGCAGCCACCGTAACGGCAAAGGGCTACAAGCAAAATAATGAATGCCATGGCTGGATTGGCATTCGCCTGCAAATGTACCCCGGGGCGCCGGCCAGCGAAATCGTCATGCATGTCAACATGATGGATGAAACCAACAGATTACAGTCAGAAGCACTTGGCATTCTTGGCGTCAATCTGATGCACGGCGCTTTTTACCACGCTCTTAAACCCAAGTGGCTAATCGAGGGATTGCTCGACAACCTCGAAAACAACCGTATTGAAGTGGATCTTATCCATTTTTCAGGTCCGTATTTTGAAGAGCTCGACAACCGCCTGATGAACCTCCATCTGGTGCGCAGCTGGTGCTGTCGCGCGGTGATGTTTGATACCGAGGCCACGCCAATCGTACCCGGAGAAGAACTGCGCAAAAAACACACCCTGGTGCTGCGGGGATCATTCAACCCACCAACAAAAGTGCATGTCGATATGATGGAATGCGCCCTGCGCCAATTCACCGAAGAGGAGGGTTTGAGTCCCGCCAGCATTTCCAAGATGGCGGAAATCACTATGGCGGATATCGCCAAGGACAAGGAACAGGCGGATGCGGTATTTCTGGCGCGGGTGGAACTCCTGGCGTCGCTCGGCTACAACGTCCTGGTATCAGATTATTTGCGCTTTTTCCGTCTGCGCTCCTGGATTCGCCGTTACACCCAGAACAATATCGGCATTGTTCTCAGCGTTCTCGATTTCAACCAGATCTTCGATACCCGCTTCTACGAAGGCCTCGAAGGCGGTCTCCTCGAAGCCATGGGCAAGCTGTTTTCCGATAACACTTACGTCTATGTCTATCCTGCAAAGATTAATGACGCCCTGGTGACACTCGACAATGTCGAGGTTCCGAACCAGGTCGTCCATCTGCTAAAACATTTGGTGGCCAACCGCGCCATGGTTCCCGCCAAATACCACAGGGAGGAACACATGCATATTGTCGCTGGAGAGACATTAAAAATGATTGCCAGCGGCAAGGGAGAATGGGAAGATAAGGTTCCTGAATCGATTGCCGAGATTATCAAAGCTAGGAATTTGTTCGGGTTAAAACAATAACATCCTGTGGCACAGCTCCGCACCCGATTCTTTACCGACTGGTGCCCGGCGGCCACACATCATGAGGAATAGAAAATAATGTTGACTGAAGACAAGCACACCCTCGCCAACATAGGCAAAATGGTTCTCGCCGGACTCGCCCTCACGGTAGCACTGGTTTTTCTTGCCGCGCTGCTTACCTAAACCATTGATCCTTGTCGTATTGATGGCGCGAAAGCCGAAAACCCGCTTTTCAGTTTTTCAATAAAATCAATCCATTACAGCCTTTTTTGGGCGCCAT
>JBFXIU010000281.1:0-4351 GCA_050175615.1 Porticoccaceae bacterium
TCGCGGGTTGTTGTTTTGTTGATAGCACCTCGTCATCAAAGAGAATCCTTTCCCCCTCCCGGTCTATATCGTCGTACTGCCCGGAGTTGACGGCCCAGATAAAAATAGCCACTACCAACGCCAATATCAGCAGGGATAAAGGGATAAGAAAATACAGGCTTTCCATTGAATGCTTTCCTCAGAACGACTCCGGCTGCGCCGGCGCAGCCTTGCGGGACAAACGCAAACCATTGGCGACAACAATCAGCGAGCTCGCCGACATGCCGATGGCCGCCGCCCAGGGGGGCACATGCCCGGTGGCGGCCAGGGGCAGCGCCAACAGATTATAGCCCAGCGCCCAGGTCAGGTTCTGACGAATAATAATGGTGGTTTTGCGGGCAATGGCAACGGCGTCGGCAAGGACATCAAGATTTCCTGACACCAGTAGCGCATCCGCATGGAGGCGCGTCAGATCCACAGCATCCCCCATGGCCACAGAGATATCGGCGCCACTGAGTACCGGCACGTCGTTGATGCCGTCCCCTACCATCATCACTTTGCGCTCGCGAGCCTGAAGCTCCCGCACCAACGCCAGCTTGTCCTCGGGCAATGCGCCCCCTCGCCACTGGTCAATTCCAAGAGAATCGGCAACTGCACCAACAGACCCAACCCGGTCGCCGCTCAGCAGCGCCACTGAAAGTTTCATTTTTGTCAATTCAGTGACTGCTTCGCGGGCGCCGGGACGCAACTCGTCCACCAGGCGGATGCTGCCAAGGAGCCCCCGCTCACTGGCAAGAAACAGCCACAGCCCCTCCACCGAGTCGGCAACCGCCATCGCCGCCATGGGAATTCCCAGTTGCCGGTGACAAAATTCCGCCTTGCCGAGAACGTGACGCTCGCCATTGATAATACCGCTGACGCCCATGCCCACCACGACTTCATTGCAGGCAACCTGCGGCAAGGGCCCGTCAACTTCACGAAAGGCTTTGGCTATGGGATGACTGGCGCCGCTCTCCAGAGCCGCTGCCCGGCGCAGTAAATCCTGATCATCCACGCCGGCCTGAGCAGTGACGGTATCGATCACCATCCGCCCCTGGGTCAGGGTTCCGGTTTTATCAAAAATACAGTCGGTCACTGCGGCCAGAGTTTCCAGGACATGGGCTTTGCGAATCAGAAATCCCCGCCGGCGCAGTTCCGCCGTTGCCACGGTCAGCGCCGCAGGGGTTGCCAACGACAGTGCGCAGGGACAGGTTACCACCAGCACGGAAAGGGTCACCCACAACGCCCGCGACGGATCTATATACAACCAGGCGAGGGTCACGCCAACACTGATCAGTAGCAGGCGAGCCACGAACCAACCGGAAAGCCTGTCGGCCATAGCGGCAAAACGGGGTTTCACCGTCTGAGCTTCAGAGACCAGATCGAGAATAGCGGCCAACCTTGTTTGACTGCCAGTGGCGGAAACCCGTATTTCCAGAGGATTGGTCATATTGACGGTGCCGGCACTCACGGCGTCGCCGCTGAATTTCGCCACCGGGCGCTCTTCTCCGGTCAAAATGGCTTCGACAATTTCACTTGATCCCCGCCATATTTCGCCATCGCTGGGCAGGGTTTCGCCGTTGCGCACCAGAACCAAATCCCCGGCTCTGAGGGACTTGACCGGCACCAGCTCCTGACCTTCTGCTGTCAGCCTCGTCGCCACCGGGGGAATCAGCTGCGCCATGGTGCCCGCATAGCTGTCATTGCGATGGCGGACACGCATCTCCAGATAGCGGCCGAGAAGCAGAAAAAAAGTGAACATGGCCACGGAGTCGAAATAGACTTCTCCGGTATTGGTCAGCGTCGCCCACACGCTGGCGCTAAAAGCCAGGGTGATCGCGATGGCAACGGGAACATCCATCACCAGCTGGCGAACTTTGAGGCTGCGCCAGGCGGCGCTGTAGAAAGGCCTCGCCGAATAGAGCACCACGGGAATGGCCAGCAGCAGACTCAACCAGCGAAACAGTTGCTGCCACTCGTCATCAATGCCAGAAAAATGGCCGGCGTAAAGGGCGATGGCCACCATGCCCGCCTGCATCATTCCCAGGCCGGCCAAGCCGAGGCGCAGTAAAAAGGTTTTGTTTTCGCGAATGCGCTGTTTTTCCGCATCCACATCCCCGGCGGGGCGGGCTTCGTAACCGATCTCTTCAAAGTCGGCGAGAATCGTGCTCAGCTTGATTTGCTCCGGCCGCCAAACAATTCTGCAGCGGTGGGAGGAGACATTCACCGCCACCGAGACAATACCTTCGAGGCGGGAGATATGGTGCTCGATCAGCCAGGCGCAGGCCGAACAGGTAATACCTGCCACAGCCAACTCCACAGAGGCGGCGCCGTCATCCTGAATTCGAACAAAGTCAGCCTGGATTTCTGGTAGATCGTAAAAGGACAGCTGTTCCGCACTGTCTTTCACCGGGGTCGCTGAGGTTTCTGAACGGTACTGATAAAATTTTTCAAGACCGCCATCAACAATGGCGGTTGCCACAGCCTGACAGCCGATACAGCACATGGGACGAACGCTGCCATCGATGGTGACAGGAAAATGTGCGTTTGGAGGAACAGGCAGACCGCAGTGATAGCAGCTTTGCGCAGACATCAGCTATTGGCACTACCCGACTCAAGCAGGACTTGCCGGAATCTATCCAGGTCGATTTCGCCATTAAGACGCCACTGCGGCATCTTTGCCGCCATTTGTTCGCTGCGACCTGGATCACCAGAACCTGAGGGTTGCAAGCGCAGATAGTAACGATTTTGTGGTTTTGCACCCAGATCCGCCCGATAGCGACCTTCGCCAACCGGAATCAGGTCAATGGTCATATCCCTTGCCTGGTCGACAGGATGAATCAGCAGCAATTGCAAGTTGTCATAGCGAACAGCCACACCCGACAACTCGACAAGAACCTCACCGGAAAGCTCATCGATAACAATTTTTGCACTGAGATTCATTTCCTCAGCAAGACGATCCTGGTCGAGCCGGGCGTTGATGGCCAGCCCCTCTTTGTAGTAGTTGTCCTTCACCAGGGTATCGGCGTTATTAAACGCGATATAGACCGTGGTCAACCCTGCCACCACCGCCGTCGCCGGCAGGGCGATAAGAAACCAGGGCCAGAATTGGCGATACCAGGGTACTGTCGAACGGTGACTCAAAGGCACGGCTTCACTCCCACAAAAAGTTTCCTGGCAAGCCAGATTGGCTACTGTACACTGACATAAAGGGATAACCACAGCTGTCCGCCGTCAATATCGCCGCGAAGGACCGATAAAGCGGCTTTCCTGGGTTGCGCTGACACCGGCATCATCCACAGATTCGACCTCGAAATAAACTTTGGCATTGGGCTCCCGCAGCAAACCCGGATCCAGCTCCAACCGCACCAGCAGGCTGTAGATCTCACCGCCGGCAACCTCAACCTGACGATCGCCAATGTAGTTAAAGTCGTAGTCGCCGGCAACCTCAATGGTATAGCGATGAGCGCCATTTTCCATATTGTTGATTTTGAGTGTGTATATATTTTCGACAAAGCCCTCGGAGGTTTCCCGGTATAACAGATTGCGGTCGCGAATAATATCCACTTGCAGCGGTATACGGCTGGCAATGGTGTAGAGGAACAAGCTCACCATAACGGTCAACACCAGGGCATAGCCAATAAACCTGGGACGAAAAACCTGGGTTTTATTGCCAGCCAGGTTGTGCTCAGTGGTAAAGCTGATCAGGTTTCGTGGGTATCCCATCTTGTCCATGACCGAGTCACAGGCATCGACACAAAGCCCACAGTTAATGCACTCGTACTGGAGTCCGTCGCGAATATCAATACCCGTGGGACACACCTGGACACAGAGACTGCAGTCGACGCAATCCCCCAGGCCTTCCTCGAGATGATCCTGGCCTTTCTTGCGCGCCCCTCGAGGTTCGCCGCGACGCGGGTCGTAGGATACGATCATGGTGTCCTTGTCAAACATCACCGACTGAAAACGGGCGTAGGGACACATATAAAGGCAGACCTGCTCGCGGAGAAAACCCGCGTTCATGTAGGTCATAAAGGCAAAAAATGCCGTCCAGAATACCGCTGCAGGATGGGCGTCAAAGGTCAAAAACCCCATGGTCAAATCGCGGATGGGATTAAAATAACCGACAAAGGTAAACCCTGTGACAAAGGCAATCAGCAACCAGGACACCTGCTTGCCGGTTTTGCGAATCACCTTGTTGGCGGACCAGGGCGCATTGTCGAGTTTGATACGCTGATTGCGGTCGCCTTCCCAAACATGATCAGCATACATAAACCACAGGGTCCACACTGTTTGCGGACAGGAGAAACCGCACCACACCCGCCCCACCAGG
>JBFXIU010000282.1:0-4350 GCA_050175615.1 Porticoccaceae bacterium
AGCAGGCTAGGTTTCGACTAGCCATTCGCTAGATCTTTCCCGAAATCTTCACAATTTCAGCGATCAAGAATTTAATTTATTGTAAATCAACGACTTATTTGGCGGAGCGGGAGGGATTCGAACCCTCTTTCTTACGTCTGGATAATGGTAAGTATTTGTTTTATATAAGTCAACAAATGAAATAAAGGCCTATTTTTTTCCCGCAATTTTCCCGCGCTCAGCTGAAAGAAGTATTAGATATGCGCGCACATCATCATGCGCGCGTGGTTTTTCTAAAATCCATGACCTCATCGGAAAAGAGTAACATGAGTAATATTTGATAAATCCAAGTTTAACTATATGATTTTATTAATTTTTAATGTTACAAAAAAGAGTAATAGGTTAGTAATCATGTTACTCTTTTGTTTGTAATATTGACTGTGAAAAAAATCATATAATATCAATGGTTTACAAAATATTACTTTTCAGGTTACTTCTATATTACTCAAATGTTACTCTTTTCATTTTGGTGAAAAAACGGATGTATTTGCATATAAATCAGAAAGTTGCATATTCACCATCTAAGTTCTATTACTCTTGTTACTCTTTTCCGATGCAGTCATGCTAATAAATGAATACTTCGTTCAATTTTGGTGAAAAAAGATCGCAGGCGCGGTGGGGTGGTGACTGCGCGCGGTTGGTGGCGGTGGGTTTGTTGGGTGGCAGGAAGTAAAAAGGCCGCTGATGCGGCCTTGATTTGATGATGTTGGCGTATTCGCCGGGTGTTGAATCTATGCCGATGACACTTGATCTAGCTGGTAGGGGTGCCAATCGATTACGGTTTCACCCAGCCAATCGTTCAGCTCTTTGAAGCGGGCTTGCAGCGGCTCGATCTCGTTTTGACTGAACACCTTTGATGCGACCTCGGCCGATCCAAACCCGGCCGAATTCGTCGGCACGATGCCCATGATCTGCGGCGGTACCCGGTGGGCGGCCAAAACATCATCACGGGTCACGTTTTTGATGTTGAAGAACTCATCCTTTGCCTGAACCTCTGCCACGGGTATCAGCTTCAGCCCATCGGTTTTGCCGCCTGGGGCATGCAGGAAAAGGTTCCGAAAATTGCCAGGGCCTTTTGAGTCTTTCAAGGCCTGCTTGATCTTATCGACATCGTCCGTTTCGACCTGCTCATCGGTCAAATACAGGATGAATCCGGCATGGCTGCCGTTGAGGTAGTACTTGCGCCGGAATAGGGTAGCCGACTCATTCAGCCATGCAGACTGCAAACCGGATATGTACTCCGGCACCCCGTACACCTCCTGATTCACATCCGGCTCCATCAGATGGAAAACATACCCGGCGGTGAACTCATGCTCGTTCCCGAGCAAGGGCACGAACCAGAACTGATCCTTATCCTTACCCCGTCGCGTGTACTTTGCCATGCTCGAATCGATGCGAATCAGCCGCCCGACACGATCAACGATTTTTTCAGCAAAGCAGTTACCGAATGTTAGATAGTCAAGAAAAAGACGGGACGCGGTTTGCGTGCTTAATTTCGTGTTCGGCTTGAGCGTTTTGAGCAGCACGTTTCGTTTAACGTAGATGGCCGAGCTGTGGTGCGCATTGCTCCTGAAAGACTTCGCCAGTCCGGAGAAAGACACCGGCGGCTCATACCATCGGTTATTCCACCAGCTTTCGAAGTACTGGGTGATATCGGCCCGGTTCATCACCGGTTCGGGGTCGCCGAAAGTGAACGCCTCAATCTGCTTGCTCATCAGAATATCTCCAAACTGGATTTTTTGGCGCCATTGGCGCCGGTTGTTGGCATCGGTTCAAGCGCATGCATCAGCGCCCAGGCAAGATCCGCATGACCCGTGCTATCTCGACCGGATCGGTACGTCACATACTTGCCGCTTTCCGTCATTGTTTGCCGAACCGACATCAGCGCGGCTGAAAGGTCCGACCACCCGCTATCCCACTCGATCTCGCATCGATGCAGCATCCCGAGCAGGCGCATCACCAGGCGCGATTTAATCTCCGGCGAATAGTGCAGGCCCTTCACCCGCGGGAAGAATTTCTTCACATCCTGGAACACCCCTTCACCCACGCCGGTTTTATCCACCGCGATATGCGTCACGTTGTAGCGCTGCGTGATTCCCTTGATCTGATCCGCCTGCGCGGTATACGGCATCGAACGCCAAGAATGCTTCTCAATCACCCGCGCCCGGCGTTTACCTTCCGGCGGCGCCACCACAATCACCGAAGCCGAATCGGAAGACGGCGCCGGGTCATAGCCAACCCACACCGGCTTATTACCGTAGGGCCGTGTAGAAAATGGCTTGATGTCATCCCACAGCTCCCAGCTATCCACCATCACCGGCTGCAACAGTGCCAGCGGGAAAATGCTCTGCTTATCATCGATAAACTCGCACATCAGCAAATTGCGGAATTCCTCCGGAGAGTACTCACGGCGCAGCTCATCGATATCAAACAAATCGCATCCGGCAGACAGCGCATCCTCGATCGTCACCATATGCCGCCACTGGCCATCCGGATCAACCCGCCCGGATCGCAGTGCCTTATGGCTCACATCCAGAGAAATCAGATCACCGGCATCCCGCCCACGGTTGAAATGCTCCCCCGTCCAGAACGGAAACGCCTCGTGTGTTACCGCGCTCGGCGTACTGATGTACGTTTTCGTCCAGCGCTTATGCATCGCCATGCCCGATGCCACCTTGTTGAACGTAATGAACCCAGGTATCCAGAAATACTCATCCATATACACATGGCCGTGGTACGACTGCGCCGTGCGCGCGTTCGTGCCCAAAAACAGCAAATCAACCGCCGCGCCATCCATCCGGATTGTCAGCGGTCTGTCCATCCCACCGGCCAAATCCACATCGCACACCTCCCGCACAAAACTGATGATGTACGAGCGAAACACCTGCGCCTGGCTCTTGCTTGCGCTCAAAAAAATAGACGGATCACCATCCACCACCGCCCGGCGCAGCGCCTCGCGGGCGAAATACCAAGTCGCCCCAATCTGGCGAGATTTCAAAATATTGCGAATCCGCTGCCCCATCTGGCTTTGCCAAGTCGCCTGATAGCCAAACAGCCCATCGTTCAGCGCCTCGCGTAGCAGCGCAACATGCTCAGGCGATAAAAAATTACGGCGTTCCGGTTTTGGCCCAGGCGTGCGCCGCTTCGGGTTCAAGTCTGCCTCTTTACCGCTTTGCTCATAATTGCCGATCCGCGCGAACCGCTCCATCTGGCGGCCCAGCGCATCCAGCTCCTTGAAATGCGCATTGGATTTATTTTCCATCAACAGCAACTGGTGATAGCGGTACAGCGTCGTATCCTCGGCCCGGCGCAGCATCGGCCAGCTATCCCACCCCTCAGTTTTGCGCCAGTCATACAGCGTGAACTGGTTCATCTGAAGATGTTCGGCGATATGCGGGATCTTCCAGCCCATAAAATAAAGCGCCCGCGCCATTTGGCGCGGCTCATGAGCATCGGAATCGGTCAATGATCTAATCATGAGCAGGATGCTACGCAAAGCCGCCACCACGCACGCAAGCCACCCGGATACTTAGCGCGTATATGACTTATAAAACATTGAGATAGAATTCAGATACACCCAGCATCAGGGGCACAGACGGAGCACATCCGAGCAATCACCACACAGGACCTGCGCCATGCCCCAGCCGAACACCCAGAAGTTTTTCCGCGTTGCCGTATCCGGCCCCACCGTTGATGGTCGAGAAATCACCGACCAAGACATCAACGACATGGCCGAAACCTACAACCCAAGCACCTACGGCGCGCGAATCTGGATGGAACACCTGCGCGGCCTGCTGCCAGACAGCATCTTCCCGGCCTATGGCGATGTCACCGCCCTCAAAGCCGAAGACTGGAAAGACCCAAGCACCGGCAAAACCAAGCGCGCCTTGTATGCCCAGCTCGCACCCACGCCAGAGCTTATAAAGGCAAACCAATCGCGCCAGAAAATCTACTTCTCGATCGAAACCATCAAAGACTTCGCCAAAACAGGCAAAACCTACCTTGGCGGGCTGGCCGTGACCGACTCACCGGCCAGCCTCGGTACAGAAATGGCCGCATTCAGCCAAACCAACCGCGAAAGATTCACCGGCCTGCCCGAAGGCGAGCACCTGTACTCAATGGGCATCGAAGCGGATAAAACCGAACTTGAGCCCCAACAAGAAGACCCGCAAAAGCAAGAGCGAACCAGCCTGTTTGCCAAAGTAAGCACCTTGCTCAAAGGCCAGCGCCGCGCCGATGAAGACAAATTCGCCGACATCACCAGCGCGGTTGAGCTATTGGCCGATCAAGTCAAGGCCATGAGCGAAAAAA
>JBFXIU010000283.1:0-4344 GCA_050175615.1 Porticoccaceae bacterium
TCCAGAGGGGCATTTTGCGCCATAAAGGGGACAACCCCGACATCCTCGTCATGACCGCCACGCCGATCCCACGGACCCTGTCCCTGACTCTGTACGGCGATCTTTCCGTTTCAATCATCGACCAGATGCCGCCCGGCCGGTCTCCCGTCAAAACACGCGTGGTTTCTGAAACAAAACGCGAAGATGCTTATGCCTTCATTAGAAAGCAGAGAGAAGAGGGCAGGCAGGCTTAGATCGTCTATCCGTTGGTGGAAGAGTCAGAAAAAAGTGACCTTCTGGCCGCAACCCAGGCTGCGGAGCAACTGGCAGAAGAGGTTTTCCACGGCTTCCGCACCGGTTTGCTGCATGGACGCATGAAGCCGGCGGAGAAAGAAGGCGTGATGGCGGCATTCAAGGCGGGCGAAATCCATGCGCTGGTCTCCACGACCGTCATAGAGGTTGGGGTCGACGTGCCGAACGCAACGGTTATGATGGTCGAACACGCCGAACGATTCGGCCTGGCTCAGCTGCATCAGCTTCGAGGGCGGGTCGGCCGAGGCAGCGCTCAGAGCTATTGTCTGCTGGTTCGCTCAAAGAATTGCAGCGAGGATGGCGCCAGGCGTCTCAGGGTCATGTCGGAGACCACTGATGGTTTCAGGATCGCCGAAGCAGATCTGGAAATCCGCGGACCGGGAGAATTTCTCGGAACACGCCAGGCAGGTCTGCCGGATTTCCGCGTCGCAAATCTTTTGAGAGACGGCCGCATTCTGGAGCAGTCCCGCCGGGAAGCGTTTGCTTTGGCCGCAGATCCCGAATTCGATTCCCATCCCAAATACGCCGGCACCCGCCAGGCACTCCTCGATCGCTGGGGCAGCCGCCTCGAACTCGCCAGTATCGGATAGAGAGCAGAATTTTTCCCAGCCGCTTATTGCAGAATAAATCGATATCAAAGTTTACATAATATATCTTATGCGACCCAACATAATAATATCAGATAGCTATCCAGGGTTATTCATGAAATTTAAGTTGTCTTCGGCAAACAAACACCCTGCCGAATAACGACAGGGTGTTTGTTTGTGTCAGTGCGAAAATGTATTATGCGAATTATTTTTTATCAAAAATTACTGCAGGTTTGGTGGTATCGCCCGTGGCATTGGGGAAATCTTCATATACGTGGGCTTTTTCTTCAGTATCAATCAGGCGGCGAGCTTCGGTCATGAAACTGTTGTAGCGATGCTTGCACTCATAGAAACCATGCCACCATGAATAATCTGGAGCCATCATTGCCGCGCCCATGCGTGAACGACGGCCTTCGTGATGCCAGAGTTCGTAAAATTCAACCTCCAGATGCTCATCGAAGAACCTGGTGTTATCCAGCAGCCCCTGGCTGTAGAGGTCGTCCAGCATTGCCTTGGCTGGCTTATAGTAAACTTCGTTGTATTCCTCAACAACTTTATCCAATTTTAAATAGTGATCTTCAACCCAGTTCTTTGCATGACATTGTTTGCAGATATTTTTCATTTTGTCACGTTCAACGTTCCAATTGCTTCCGGACGGGAACGGTCCAAAATCCTGCGGTCTTACGGTCAGGGGAGCCTGTAATTCCCAGCTCAATCGCTCTGTAACATCATGAGTCGTCGGTTGGTCGCCGGCGCCGCTCATGTGGCAGGATGCGCATGTAGGGCCGCGGTAATCTACGCCGGCGGTCCATGTACCGGGAGCTGCGTCCCAATTGTATTCATCACCGAAATTGTCGTAAATATCACCATGTTTGGATTCGGTGTATATCTCGATCTGCGGATGGTCGGGCCCGAGATGGCACTGGCCGCAGGCCTCCGGCCGGCGTGCTTCAGCCAATGAGAAACGATGTCGTGTATGGCAGCTGGTACAACTTCCTAAACTTCCATCAAGGTTTACACGGCCAACGCCAACATTGGGCCAGGTATCAGAAGACAGACGCCCCTGATCATCCATCTCGAGAACAGTTCCGTGGCAATAATAGCAGCCCGCCTGACGTTCGACGTCTGAATTCATTCCCTTGTTCAACCACGGATCGATTTTCCACATGATTTCGATGGTATTGGCATGTTTGCTCCGGCTATATTCCTTTACTTCGTCCGGATGGCAGCGTGAACAATCTTTGGGTGTCACGACTTCCGTAATGGGAACGCGGTATTTCGAACGTCCCCAGGGAGAGTCGGTACGCTCATATTGTTTATAGTGAGTTTTGCTGACGTCCGGATCAGAGCTTTCAGCCAGATGGCAATCAAGGCAGGTAATGTTTGCATTGGCATGGCGGCTCTCTGCCCAGTCGGTAAAGATCCCGGGGTGTTCCTGTTTATGGCATTCCAGACATGCCTGGGCTTGCGGTGATATGCTGCGTTCAAGCCGAAAATCTACCAACTTGGGGTTGTTTTTATTTGTTTGCGCCAGTGCCGTTCCGCATAACAACAGTGTCAGTGCCGTGCATAGAGCAGTCAGCAAAATCCCCCTGTTCATATCCCTCTCTCCTTTCTGCTTTTGTATTGTGCCTCCATAAAACCATCAGTTGTCGGTCGCGGGTTCCCGCATCCGAATTTTTAAAGTTCCTGTGAATGGCTGTAATAGGGTTTAGGAAAATGCACAAGTTCTCGGTGGCAGTCAGTGCATTTTTTTTCATAGCCTTCTCTGGCGTAAATCAAGGAGCGATGAGCCAGCATCGCGCCTCTTTGGTATGGCAGGTAAAGCAGATTGCGGTGACACTTCATGCATTGTGCGTTCTCGATGTCTCTATAGGCGTGTTGACGATTCGTTTCACGATCGTATTCATCAAGAAAAATATGTGCCACGACGTCCTTGAGTCCGTGGTAGGCCTTGGCGTAGAAGAACTCGAAAGTGTCATGAGGTGCTGGAAGGTGACAATCCATACAGTCGGCAACGACCCCGTATTCATTGAATCCATGACTGGATGTTTTCCATGCTCGGTAAGCGAATTGGATTTCATGACACATGGCACAGAACTGAGGCGTTGATGTTCGGACCATTGTATAATAACCCATGCTCATCAACGGAACGCAAAGAACAATGCCGAGTGCGATGAGAAGCCCGGATTTAAGCCACCGTTTCATAATGATCACCTCCTTCATGGCCTGTAAAAAGGGTGATGACCTTTCTCTCAGAGCAACTATTCACCTCGCGGGGGTGAAGCAGTTGCCTCTCAAAAAGACTAGCAGGTATCGAGTAAGGCGCAAGAAATGCGAATCTTTTTGGATAACTACGGCTGTTCCGGAACGACTTCGACCAGGGTAATCTCCGGTGGTGACAGCACCCTCATGGGCGGGCCCCAAGTGCCTGTGCCGCGGCTAACATATAGCTGGCCGCCGCCAGGCAGGGAATAGAGGCCGTCCTGTTGGGGATATTCGAGAGCGGTGACATAGTTGAAGGGAAAGATCTGCCCGCGATGAGCATGTCCGGAGAGCTGCAAGTCAAAAAGGCCAGCAGCTTTTTCATTGACGCGTGGTCGGTGCTTGAGCAAAAGAGTGAAAAGATCGCTTTGATGTCGAGTGAGAAGGTTCGCTTCGTCCTGATTTTTGCCGACAGGATCGTCGATGCCTACCACTGTGATGGTTTCGGCGGCAGTGACCACTTCGCCGCGCAACACGGTGAAGCCGCTGCGTTCCAGGAACCGCAATGCCTGCCCGAGCCCAGCGTAAAACTCATGGTTTCCGGTAACCGCAAACTTGCCCAGAGGTGGCTGCAGGCGCTGCCAGAGTTCGCTCATTCCGTCAAGGTGATCAATTTGGGCGTCGACGATGTCGCCGGTGGCCACCACTAAGTCGGGCTGAAGTTCCTGCAGCTGGGAGATAATAGAGGCAAGGGCCTCCTCGCGATGGAGCAGTCCCAGGTGGATGTCGCTTACTTGGGCGATGCGCAGTCGCTCGACGCCGGCGGGCAACTTGGCCGTTTTCAAGAGGACCCGCTCCACCCTGAGATTGTGCGCCTCGTAAATACCGTACAGTCCCACCCCCAGAGCCAAAAGCAGCACGACAAGGCCGCACACCGGTCCATGGAGGGTCAGGTTGGGGGCCCCAAGGTGGGCGAGGAAAAGGGCTGCAAGGTGCCAAAGCCCGACAAAGGTGAAAAAGCTGAAGGCGAGAAAGACAAACCCCATCCAGCTATAACCGACCCAGGCTATGGCCCGGGCGATCAGATCATGTCCTGCTTTATCAATCGCGCGCACTGTCAGTGGCGCCAGAATCATTAGTGCCATCCACACCCTCGTTAGGGTCGGTAGTGCCCGATTGCCGGTAAGCAGCGGGTGCATGCCCCAGAAGTCCAGGGCGTGCATGCCGATGTAGTCGGCGAAATAACTGACGAGACATAATT
>JBFXIU010000284.1:0-4305 GCA_050175615.1 Porticoccaceae bacterium
GATTTCCAGCACAGGACAGGGAAACAACTCAAAGAGGCGCCGCGCCAACTCCCGGTATTCCGGCTTGGGAGAGGTGCCAAAATAGCTGTGAATGAGGATTTCATCGGAAGGGGGATGAGCCTTCAGAGTTTTCGCCAAATCGGTGGCAATTTCGTCCAGCTGAATCTGGTAGTGGGAGCGTTTGCCCAGATCATTCAAGACTTTTATAGAGGGAATAACGCTGTGGCCGCGAGCTTCCGCCAACAGTGAGCAGTAATAGCCGTCGGAGAGGTATTTAAAACTTCTGCACAGGTTGATAATACGGGTGCGCTCTGCGGTTTTAACGCGACCACTGTCCAGGTAGTCGGAAAACAACATCACATGTTCGCTGGGATAAAAGGCATCCCAATCGGCCATATCGTCAACGATAATCAGTGTTTGCGTCATATATGCTTATGTTAGGGCGAGAGATAAAGAGAAGGTTTGATGGCGACAAATTTTGCGCTTCTTTTTAGCGTTCAGCAACTGGAAAATTTTTCTCACAATCCCCGTGGTATCGACTATATAGACAGCCCGCACTAAAAGTTCTGTTTGCGGTAGGCCAGGGGTGTCAGCCCCGTCCAGGCTTTGAAAGCGCGAATAAAGGCGCTGGGTTCTGAAAAGCCGAGCTGAAAGGCAATGGCCTCAACACTAAGATTTGGATCTGCGATCAATTGCATGGCCATGGCCTGGCGCACATCCATTTTGAGTTGCTGATAGCTGGTTCCGGCTACCTTGAGTTTGTTCTTCAGGGTTTGAGGATGGAGGCCAAAGCGGGCTGATGCCTTGCTGACGTTGGGCAATTCATGGTGACGGGCGAGGCTGATTTCCAGCCATCGGCTGATTTGAGAGGACAGGTAATCCGCCTGAATGCCCTGGGATAGCAGGGTCAGAGGCGCCTGCTTGAGAAAAGCCTTCAAGTGAGAAAAGTTGCGCACATTTTGCAGTTTGAGGATTTCTTTACTGAAATAAAGGGCATTGCTAGGCTGGTTGAACAGAAGCGGAGCGCCATAAAAAACATAGGTGTATTCGTCGCTGTAATCCGGCTTCGGATAATCCAGATCCACTTTCAATAAAGGAATGCGCGTATTGGCCATCCAGCACAGGGTGCGGTGTATAACCAGCAAGGTATATTCAATGATATAACTGTTACAGATGCGGGCGTCGGGGCGACGGCAGATCTGATAGTTGACCTGATCCTGACCGTAATGGAGCTTATGAACAAAATCCAATTCCATCAGGTTGTAAAATTCGACAAAGACCTGAATTGCCTGTTCAATGGTTTCGGCATGGATGGCACTGTAGCAGGCCAGTTTGAACGTGCCCTGGCGCTGCGGTTTTGAGGTCAGGCCATAGCCTTCATCATCGAGCAGTGATGCCAATAAATTGTTTAATCTCGACAGCTGCTCAAAACTGACTCTTGTCTGTTGGGATGTCAGGATATCCGCAGGCATGCCAGCTTCTATTGCTAACTCACTAATATCATGACCTTTATTTTTTGCCCCTTCGAGCATATTGACAACAAAAGGGGCTGCAATGCTGAGCCTGCTCATAGGAAACCAGTGGTTTTGGCCTTGAGTTTTTTATTGTACTCAAATGTCTATTTTTGTGACAGCAAAAGTCATTGCTTAGTCCCACTGGCAAGGACACTATAAACGCCTCAGAAAATAAAACCTTTTATGGGAATGTTATGACGAATTACGCCTATATCTATGATGCCATTCGCACGCCGCGAAGCAAGGGCAAGGAAGACGGCAAGCTCCACGAGGTCAAACCCGTGGAGCTTGGCGCTGGTCTTTTAAAAGCCCTGCAGGCGCGCCACGACCTGGATACCGCCTATGTGGATGATGTGGTGATGGGCTGTGTCACGCCGATTGGCGAGCAGGGCAGTGACATTGCCAAAATGATGGTGATGAGTGCGGAGTGGGCGGAATCTGTTCCCGGTGTTCAGCTGGATCGCTTTTGTGCCTCCGGTCTTGAGGCGGTCAATATCGCCGCGCAAAAAGTGGCCTCAGGCTGGGAAGATCTGGTTGTCGCTGGCGGTGTTGAGTGTATGTCGAGGGTCAAAATGGGCACCAATGGCGGCGCCATGTATTCTGACCCGGCTTTTGCCATGAAAACCGGTTTTGTCCCCCAGGGCGTGGGTGCAGATACCATTGCCACCCTTGAAGGCTACTCAAGGGAAGATGTCGACGCCTTTGCCGTTGAATCCCATAAGCGAGCGGCTTATGCGCGGGATAACGGTTATTTCGACCGTTCGGTGGTCGCGGTGCTCGACAAAAATGGCCTGGTTATTCTTGAAAAAGATGACTTCATTAAACCGGGAACCAGTCTTGAAACCCTGGGCAATCTCAAGCCCTCATTCGAAAAAATGGGCAGGCTGGGTTATGACGACATCATCATTAAAAAATATAACCACCTCGACAAAATTATCCATGTCCACACACCCGGCAATTCGTCGGGCATTGTCGATGGCGCCAGCGCCGTGCTAATCGGTAGCGAAAAAGCAGGGCGGGATCTCAACCTCAAACCCAGAGGGCGCATCGTCGCCAGTGCAGTGCTGGCTACAGATCCCACCATTATGCTTATTGGTCCCGGACCCGCCGCACAAAAATGCCTGCAAAAAGCTGGGCTGACAACAGCGGATATCGACCTTTGGGAAATTAACGAAGCTTTCGCCTCTGTGGCATTGCGCTATATGAAAGACCTGGATATCGACCCATCGGTTACCAATGTCAACGGCGGCTCCATCGCCATGGGACACCCTCTGGGAGCCACTGGCGGCATGCTGGTCAGCATCATGTTGGATGAGCTTGAGCGCCGCAATCTGAAGCGCGCCATGCTGTCACTCTGCGTTGCCGGCGGCATGGGCATTTCGACGATTATCGAGCGGGTTTAATGGCTTTATTTGCGCGGCATTCCCGGATTGCAGGCTCGGATTCAAGAGCCAAAGAGAATTATCAGGATATTTGATCATGAGTGTTTTTAGCTACGAAAAAGACGTTGACGGCATAGTGACTGTCACTATGGATATGACAGGCTCTGTCAATGCCATGAATAAAGAGTACGAGCGAGCCATGGAGGAAACCCTGGCCAAACTGGAAAGCGAAAAGGGGCTTGTCGGCGTTGTTATTGCCTCGGCAAAAAAAGTCTTTTTTGCCGGCGGCGACCTCAATGTACTGCTGGCGATCAAAGAAGACGATAAAGCCTGGGTTATGCAGTGGTTAACCGAGATGAAAAGCCAGCTGCGTCGCCTCGAAAAACTGCCGGTACCTGTGGTTGCCGCCATCAATGGCGCCGCCCTCGGCGGAGGCTTCGAGCTGGCGCTGGCCTGTAATTACCGCATCGCCTACAACCATAAATCCGTACAATTGGGGCTGCCAGAAGTTACTTTGGGACTACTCCCCGGCGGTGGCGGTATTGTGCGCATGGTCAACCTTCTGGGCCTGGAAGCGGCGTTGCCGTTTCTTCTTGAAGGTAAAAAATTAGTGCCTGCCGAGGCTTTGCATCAGGGCATGATCAATGAAACCGTCGCCAGCCTGGATGAACTTATACCCAGAGCCAAAGCCTATATCCTTGACAATCGGGAAAATCCTCAAGCCGCACTGCAACCCTGGGATCAGGACGGTTTCAGTATTCCCGGTGGCAGTGCTTCCAACCCAAAACTGGCGCAACTTTTGGCCATGGCGCCAGTGATGGTACAGCAGAAAACCCGCGGTCTATTGCCTGCGCCGGAGGAAATACTCAACTGTGCCGTGGAAGCGGCACGTCTCGATTTTGAAACCGCACTGCGTATTGAAAGTCGCGGCCTCACCTATCTGGTAGCCACACCAGAAGCCAAGAACATGATGACCACCTTCTTTTTTCAGATGACAAAAGTCAATGCTGGGCTCAGTCGCCCCAAAGGGATCGCCGCAAACACCGTTAAAAAAGTTGGCATTTTAGGTGCGGGCATGATGGGGCAGGGCATTGCCAACGTTTGCGCCATGGCTGGAATTAACGTGGTTATCAAGGCTCAATCTCTTGCCAGCGCCGAAAAAGCAAAGGCCTATACCGATGGGTTGTTGTCAAAGCGGGTTGCCCAGGGTCGCATGGCGGAGATTGATAAAACAGCCATTCTGGCTTTGATAGCACCCACAACCAAAGCAGAGGATTTTGAAGGCTGCGATCTGATTATCGAATCCGTTTATGAGGATATGGACATCAAAAAAGCGGTCACCGCAGAAATTGAACCGTATCTGGGGCAGGGCGGAATTTGGGCAACCAATACCTCGACCCTGCCCATAA
>JBFXIU010000285.1:0-4289 GCA_050175615.1 Porticoccaceae bacterium
AGGAGCGAGGAGCGAGTTTAGTGGTTCTAAATGATCGACGAGCAAAGCTTCCGCTCCTGCTCACGCCCCTCACCTACATCCATGTAGGCGACGACGAGTGGCGCTTTTTTAGCCGCAACCCCCTCCACCCAAAAAATGGCATTCAGCAGTGATAATCCAATGAGTGTTAACAGACCCTAGTACTGACAGAAAAATGAGGCAAGAATTGTAAGCGAGCGGTAATTACTGCCGAAGACAATGGATACACCAGCGATTAGCCACTGACGCCAACGATGCGAATATTCAGTCTTCACCGCCCATACAACGATTGCAGTGATAAAGACGGTTATAACGACGCTGCGCCCAGCGCGAATACCGGCGATCTATCCACGGCGCCCATAACGACCACCGCAAGGGTTTAAAAAGCCATCCCCAGCGAGTATGAGACCAGGCGTGTACTGTGGCATCGACTCCGGTTAGCCAGGAGCCGCAGGCCTTGCGCAAGTGCAATACTCTCAGCATTGCCATGGCGCTGGGAAATTGTGGTTCCGGGACAATCTGATGAATATCCATAAAAGCCAACCCCTCGTCACTGAGCCGCTGCAATAAGTTAATCTCCCTACGGCACAGGGGGCACTGGCCATCAAAAAAAAGCGTATCTATTTGTGCATTTTCAACGCCATTGATCCTCATCTCTTTTTCCCTCAGTTACTGGGTCGTTTTTAAGCGGACGTTAATTCATGCCGGGGCTATCATAGTCAGCAGCGCAACCACTACAATGCGAACGCTGAAAACAGCCATTTTAAAGCCTTATCGCAGAGATTCGGCTGTAGAAGTTTTGCATAGAAATGGCAATCGAATCCGCAAATAACTTTTTACAAGGCTAATTCAATGACGACCTGTAAATCAATCGCCATTATAGGTGCGGGCATCGCCGGCCTTTCCTGCGCCAAAATACTTCAGGACGCGGGTCACAATATCCACATTTTTGAAAAAAGCCGCGGTTGCGGTGGCCGCATGAGCACTCGTCGTGGAGAACAATGGCAATGCGACCATGGTGCCCAGTATTTCACGGCAAGAAATCCGCTATTCAGGGCGGAGGTATCCCGGTGGCAGCAAGCGGGAGCCGTGGCCTTGTGGCAGCCAAAAATTCGCATTTATGATAACCATAGCTTTAGAGAACACACTAGCTCCGTCGACCGTTTTGTCGGCACACCACGAATGACAGCGCCGGCGCGATTATTAGCCGAAAATCTGGATGTGCAATTTCAGATCACCATCAACAGGCTGGAGCGACAAAAACACCGCTGGAAGCTTCATTCCGTCGAGCATGGCGCGCTGGATCAACATTTTGACACCGTAGTGTTGGCCGTGCCCGCACCCCAGGCAACGCCACTACTGCAACCCTTTAGCCACCACTTCAAGATTCTGCCCACAGACGCCACCATGGTTGGCTGTTGGGCAATGATGCTGCAATTCAGCAAGCCTACAGAAATGCCTTTCGACGCCGCCTTTGTCAATGGCGGACCTCTGCGCTGGATCGCGCGGGACAGCAGTAAACCTGGCAGAGGCGCCACTGAAACCTGGCTGTTGCACGCCAGCGGCGATTGGAGCGAAGCTCACATCGAAGAGAGTCCAGACACTGTTGCTGCCGTATTGCTCCAGGCATTTCAGGCGCTGGGCGGCGCCGACCCCCAAACCTGGGCTGCCCATCGCTGGCGCTATGCCCACACAGAAAAACCTTTGCATGCAGGCTACCTGTGGGAGGACAATTTGGCGCTTGGCCTCTGTGGCGACTGGCTAAACGGCGACAAGGTGGAAGGCGCCTGGTTGAGCGGCCTGACTTTGGCAAATGCCATTGCTCACGCCACGTCGAGTTAACGAAGTTTTGGCGACAACGTCGAACCAGAGGCTGTTTCTCCGCTCGCATATAAAGTGTCGGCCATTTCGCCGACAAGCGACACAACCAAGACAGGGGAGCCAATAACCACCAAAATTGGCATATTGCACAAATTTGATTCATACATGCACCTTATCAATGCTTTGAATAAGCGGCCAAACTGCAAAATAGCACAATGAGTTCAGTCAACCCTGCTGCGCAACAACCAGGACTCGGGCAATATTTTGATGCACCTTATCAAAGCATCCAGATATAATGGCGACCCATAATGGGGCGAGCCGCCCTGTCTGATGAAAATCATTTCAAACTTCCTCTACCACCTGTATCCGAGGCCAGGCAAATCTTATGACTATACATCTCGATGAAAAACTAGAGCCCATTTTTCAAGACGTTCTGCACCGCAATCCGGGAGAAACGGAATTCCATCAGGCGGTGCACGAAGTTTTGGAAACCCTTGGCCCGGTGTTGGTGAAATATCCCGAGTTTGCCGATAAAAAGATCATTCAGCGTATTTGTGAGCCCGAAAGACAAATCATCTTTCGCATTCCCTGGCAGGATGACAAAGGGGAAATCCATATTAATCGCGGCTTTCGCGTCCAGTTCAATAGCGCCCTTGGCCCCTACAAGGGTGGGCTCCGTTTTCATCCCTCTGTTTACCTGGGCATCATCAAGTTTCTCGGCTTTGAGCAAATCTTCAAAAATGCTCTAACAGGCTTGCCGATTGGCGGCGGTAAAGGCGGCAGTGATTTTGACCCCAAGGGCAAATCAGACGATGAAATCATGCGTTTCTGCCAGAGTTTGATGACAGAACTTCACCGCAACCTCGGTGAATACACCGACGTACCTGCAGGCGATATAGGCGTCGGCGGCCGCGAAATTGGCTATATGTTTGGCCAATACAAACGCATGACCAATCGCTACGAATCCGGCGTTTTTACAGGAAAAGGGCTTAACTGGGGTGGCAGCCTGGTGCGTACAGAAGCAACAGGTTACGGCACTGTGTTTTTCGCCGAAGAAATGCTCAAAACCCGCCAGGACTCCCTCGAGGGCAAAACCGTTATCGTTTCCGGCTCTGGCAACGTCGCCATCTACGCCATCGAAAAAGCAATGGAATTTGGCGCAAAAGTCATCGCCTGCTCCGACTCCAACGGGGTTATTTTCGATGAAAAAGGCTTGGATCTCGACCTGATCAAGCATATCAAAGAAGTGGAGCGAGGCCGCATCAGCGCCTACACAGAAGCAAGAAAGGGCGCCAAATATATCGCCAATGGCAATATCTGGTCGGTTCCCTGCCAGGTTGCCCTCCCCTGTGCGACACAGAATGAACTTAACGGAAAAGATGCCCAAACCCTTGTGAACAATGGCTGTATCGCCGTGGCAGAAGGCGCCAACATGCCCACGACCCCAGAGGGGATTCAGGTGTTTCAAACGGCGAAAATCGCCTACGGCCCCGGAAAAGCCGCCAACGCAGGAGGCGTTGCCACCAGCGCCCTTGAAATGCAGCAAAACGCCAGTCGAGATTCCTGGACTTTCGAATACACAGAAAAACGCTTGCAGGAAATCATGGTCAATATTCACCGCAACTGTTTTGAAACGGCGGAAGAGTTCGGAATGTCTGGAAACTACGTCGCTGGCGCCAATATCGCCGGTTTCATTAGAGTGGCTCGCGCCATGACAGCCATGGGTCTGATCTGACATTTATTCCCTGACAGGGTTTGCTGCAAACTCTGTCAGGTTAGTTTTCCTCTGAACATAAAAAATACTGCGCCCACCAGACAAATACCTGCCCACAAATAATCCAGCTTAAGGGGCTCTTTTAAATACATTACCGAAAAGGGCACGAATACAGACAGCGTTATGACTTCCTGAATAATTTTTAATTGGCCGACGTTCAATACGGTAAAACCTATTCGGTTTGCCGGAACCTGAAATAAATATTCGAACAGCGCAATACCCCAACTGATAAAGGCGGCAATTATCCAGGGCTTGTTGTTGAGTTCTTTTAAATGTGCGTACCAGGCAAAGGTCATAAACACATTGCTGCATAGCAATAGCGCGACAGAAATAATTACTGGATGCATACACAAAAATACTCACGAAAGAAATGACACGGCCAGGCTGGGCTGGTCTGAGCTACTGGCCATACCAGTAAAACGCCGACAAATTATGAACCGCTTTTTTATTTTTGTAATCCTTATATGGCTGCTGCACAGGCAATGAGGAGAATATAAAAAAACCACCGCGAAGGTGGTTTCTGGTGTAGCGGTTTGATGTTATGGCGCGCCCGAGAGGATTCGAACCTCTGACCCACGGCTTAGAAGGCCGTTGCTCTATCCAGCTGAGCTACGGGCGCGTAATCACTGGAAACCTTGCACGGAGACGGGAAGCTTTAAATAATGCTGAGTTGCCG
>JBFXIU010000286.1:0-4288 GCA_050175615.1 Porticoccaceae bacterium
TCCCCCGACACAGCCACTGAATACTCCGCCGCTTGCCTGGAATAACCGCCAAGCGGGGAGCGTTAAATACTGCCTCAGGGAGTTATTATTCAATCGTTATTCCGCCGTACCTGGAATCCTGAATCTCTGGGCGCCCGTTATATGTTGCTCAGTGCCCTGGCGTTTGCCTTTATGGGCGTGTGTGTGAAACTCGCGGGTGCACAGGGTATTCCGGTACTGGAAATTATTGCCGCCCGCGCCCTGGTGTCGCTGGTGCTGAGTTACGGGGATGTCAAACGCAAAGGCATTCCCCTGTTTGGCACCCACCGGGTATTGTTGTTTTTTCGCGGTGCTGTGGGTTTTGCCGCGCTGGTGGGCACCTACTATGCCCTGGTGCATTTGCCGTTTGCCGAGGCCACTGTGCTGCAGTATTTGCATCCGATGTTTACCGCAGTATTGGCATTGCTGTTGTTGAATGAACGGCCAACGGCGCCGACTCTGGGCTGTATTGCCCTCAGCTTTCTCGGGCTTATTGTTATGGTGAGGCCGGGTTTTATTTTTGGCGATGGCGCCGCCGACTACGATACCCTGGCGGTGGTTTTGGGGGTGGCGGGGGCGTTTGGCGCAGGGCTTGCCTATACCCTGGTGCGCAAGCTCAGCACACTGGAAGACCCCTCTGTTATCGTTTTTTATTTTCCCCTGGTTTGCCTGCCGGCGACCATTTTGCTACTGGGGGACGACATGGTAATGCCTCAGGGATGGACATGGCTGTGGCTGCTGTTTGTCGGCCTCTTTACCCATGTGGGTCAGGTGACGTTGACCAGAGCCATGCAGGTGGAAACCGCCAGTCGCGCTGGCAGTTTTTCCTATTCTCAGGTGGTTTTTGCCACGGTTTTGGGTGTGTGGGTGTTTGCAGAAATACCTGGCGTGTGGACGTTGGCGGGCGGGCTGTTGATTATGCTCGGCGCCCTGGTGAATATTCTCTGGAAAGGCAAATCACCGTAAAACTTTCTTTTTGGTTGGGGATTTTTATGCACTTAATACATGAGTTCACAACCAGCCAGGTTGAACAGCTGCATCAGCTCTACCAGGGCGAATGGTGGTCGCGAGGTCGCACCCTTGAAGAAACTCGGCAATGCGTCAACAGCAGCAGTCTCTGTTTTGGCCTTGTTGACGATAGCGGTGATTTACAGGCATTTGCCCGCACGCTCACAGATTACATCTTTAAGGCCTTGATCTTTGATGTCATCGTTGCTCCCGGTTGCCGTAGTACCGGGCGCGGCGACATGCTGATACAGAGCATTCGCGAGCATCCCGCCCTGCAACAGGTGAAGCATTTTGAGCTCTATTGCCTGGATGATAAGGTGCCGTTTTACCAGCGCCTGGGTTTTTCCACCGATGTCGGCGGTATGCAATTGATGCGCTTGATTGGGAACCTCTGCACAACCTGATGATGCCTCAGGCTTTGCCTTAAAGTGTTCAGCAAGGCGGCGTTATGCAGGAAGGCTGGTTGCCTTTCAAATAAGGCCAACGCAGCTGAGCGTTTTAAGGCAAAGCCCCGAAGGGCGGGTCTTTGGGGTGCACTGGACGTCGTTGCCGCACTCATCAAGGACAACCAGCCTTGATCTTCGCGCGGCGCCTCGCCAGTACGCCCCAAAGACTCCGCTGAGGCATTACCAGGTTGTACAGAGGTTCCCTAGATAAAAATCGCCACCGCTGGTTACTCGGCAATGGCGACGGGCATCTCCTGGCGGTGTTTTACGGGTTTGATCAAAAACAGCAGCAATAGCGAAGCGGTTGCCAGCCACTGAATAATGGTGAAATCCGTAATATAGGCCTGCATCACCGCCTGTCGCGTCACTTCCTGATTGAGCAGCATGGCGCCTGCCGGATTGCTCCAGTCCCACTGGGACGGAAAGTTGAGCCATTGGTGAAACGGGGTAACAGACTCTCCGAGTCGAGCGTGGTAGGCCTGGGCATTGCGCGCCAGCAGGGTAAACAGAATGGAAATGCCGAGGCTGCCGGCGATGCTGCGCGACAATCCTGAAATGGCGGTGGCGTCGGATTTGAGATCGGGCGCCAGCGAGCTAAACATCAGAATATTGGTGGGCAAGTAAGCGAGAGACAGGCCAATCCCCTGAATAAATCCTGAGATTACGATTTCCCTTATACCGACTTCCAGGTTGAATTCCGCCATCATAGCCACGGAGTAGGCCATAAAAACAAAACCCATGCCGATCAATAACCTCGGGTCGAGACGATGGCCAAGGCGGTTAATGATCATAATGCCCACAAAGGTGCCGATGCCTCGCGGCATCAGCAGCATGCCAGAGGTAAATACCGGATAGCCGAGTAGGCTTTGCAGAAACCCTGGCAACAGTGCCAGGCAGGAAAAAAGCACAATGCAATTGACGAAAATAAAAATAGTGCCAATGGCAAAATTGCGATCCAGAAAGCAGTCGAGGCGAATATAGGGGGATTTGCTGCCGCCAATATAGGCGAAAAACATGGTGGCGAAGACCGCCGCCAAAGAGCCTTCAAGAATGATTTCCCAGGAGTCGAACCAGCCCTGACTTTCGCCCCGGTCGAACATCAGTTGCAATGCGGCTATGGCGAGACTGAGTAGGGCAAAGCCGGTAAAATCCATGCGCCGTGCTTTGTTGAGGGGCGTTTGTGGCGTGACCATTATCATGCCGACAACCACAAGTAATCCCAGGGGCAGATTGATTAAAAATACCCAGCGCCAGTTAAAAAATTCGGTCAGATAGCCCCCCAGCGTCGGGCCAGCGATGGGGCCGATAATGGTGCCCAGCGCCCAGGTGCTGAGGGCCTTGGTGTATTGGGATGGCGGGTAGATGTCGAGAATCAGCGACTGCCCTGCAGGGAGAATAAAGGCGCCGGACATTCCCTGAAGAAAACGAAATAACACCAGTTGTTCCAGATTCTGTGCCAGGCCGCAGAGTGCAGAGGTTAGGGTGAAAAAGAATACTGCCGGAATCAGCACGGCTCTCTGGCCAAAACGATCACAGAGATAGCCGGTGAGCGGCATAAAAATTGCCGTGGCGACAATGAATGATGTCAGTACCCAGGCGAGCTGATCCTGGGTGGTGGCCATAGCGCCCTGAATATGGGGAAGGGCGACATTGGCAATGGTGGCGTCCAGGGTTGTTAACACCGTCGACATGGAAATCAAAAACAGATTCCATTTGCGGACACTGTCGCTAACCGGGACTCGAACGACTTCGGTAGTCAATGATAGGTTCCAGTGTCGATTTTCACTTCCGCTGTCATCCCTTTGATAAGGAGCGGATCGCCGTCGCGGGGTTCGATACTGATGCGCACCGGGATTCGCTGGGTGATTTTGACCCAGTTGCCGGTGGCGTTTTGTGGCGGAAGAATGGCGTATTCGGCGCCGGTGGCAGGGCTGATACTTTCAACTTTGCCGTGCCATTCATGCTTGGGGTAGGTATCTACTTTTATGGTGGCGGGCATCCCGGGCACCACTTTGGTCAGCTCGGTTTCCATGTAATTGGCTTCGATCCAGCGTTTACCGGAGCTGATCACGGTCATCACCGGCTTGCCGGTTTCGACGTACTGTCCGGGATTGGGTGTTTTGGCGGCAACGCCGGTCAATGGCGACAGCACATGGGTGTGTTGAAGATCAAGTTGTGCCTGATGGAGTTGAGCGAGTACCGTTAAGTAGCGGGGGTGCTGTTCCGGTGCAAGTTCCGGGTTGCCCTGGAGGGCGGCCAGCAAGCGTTTGATATCTTCTTTTATCACTTTGATGGTTTGCCGGGCGACCTGGCGTTCGTGGTTGGCGCGGTCGAGCTGGCTTTCGGAGTTCATGCCTTTTTGCGCCAGCGTTGACTGGCGCTGGTATTCACTGGTGGCGAAGTGCAAATTCTCTTCTGCCAGGATTAGTTCTTCTTTTTTGAGCAGATAGGCGGCTCGCTGGGTTTCCACCTCGATACGAATACTTTCCAGTGCGGCTTCGAGACCCTCTATGGCGGTGACAAACGTTGATGAGTCGATACGGAAAAGTTCATCGCCAGCGTTAATTTTTTGATTTTCCCGCACCAATACTTCGGCGATCAGGCCGGATACTTCCGGGCTGATATGGGTTTGCGTCGCCTTGACGTAGGCGTTGTCGGTTGCAATATAACGGCCACTATAGGCCCACAGAACAGCAATAATAAGTACGGCAAATAGCGGGATGCCGTAGATCAGAATTCGGCGATTTCGTTGTGTCATCCTGTGACTCCACAGCAACATCAGCCACCAGGCTGACAAGGGGGAATTTAAAGATCAG
>JBFXIU010000287.1:0-4256 GCA_050175615.1 Porticoccaceae bacterium
CGCCAAGGCCCCGCAGCAACTGAGCCTCTTTCCCGACGAAAAGGTGGAAAGACTGAGCCGCATCGACAAGGCCCTGGACGCCATTCGGGGCAAGCACGGAAAGGCGGCGGTGCAGCGCGGGCGGGCCATGGAAGGGGAAGAGAACAAGAAGCGATAACATGCGGTAATAACGGCGCACCAGTCGCATCATGCCGGTTGGGATTTTCGAAGACTGTATTTTGATGAGGACGGTGACGCCCCGAACTCCCCTTGAACAAAGAGGTGGCCATGCCGGCGCCGGCCGGGCGATTCGTGGACATGCGCGGCATAGCAAAAAAACGGAAGGAGGTCGTCATGGCCGCCAATGAAAAAGCGGCGCTCGTAAACCGAGACATGCAAAAGGATTCGTCTGTGGTCGCGTGTTGCAACTGCGTCTCAAAATATTCAGGTGGTTGGGCTTTGCATATACAGGCTAAGGGTGGGGTTTCGCTTGTCATATCAAGGGCGAACGAGAGTGATCTTGAAGAAATACTCGGCCTGCAACATGTCGCGTACAAAAGCGAGGCCGAGTTGCTGGGAAGCTATGACATACCTCCGCTCAAACAGACGCTTGAAGACGTTCGGCGTGAGTTCGGGTCGTCAATCATTTTGAAGACGACAAATGAACAGGGAAAAATTATCGGCTCTGTTCGCGGCCATGTGGCAGGAGGCGTGATGTATATTGGAAAACTCATTGTCGATCCGTCGATGCAGGGTCGCGGCGTCGGAACAACGATGCTTGATGCAATTGAGAAGGCTTGTGACTGCGAACGGTATGAACTCTTTACCAGCTCACAGAGCGTGCGCAACATCAGGTTGTATGAAAGGGTCGGCTACTCAAAGTTCAAGGATGAAACAATGGGCGGGGGATTGACATTGGCATACTTGCATAAAATTGCCAGGCAATCCTAGCTGCTGCCCGCACCGCTTTTTCAGTTGCCTTTCGAGGAAGGCTGCGTAGGGCGTTTGCCTGGAGTGACGGTAATCGCCTGACAGCCCGCCCTGGCGGAGCGGGCGTTGGCGATCTGGTCGAATGATCTCCCTGGCGCGTCGCCCCGAAAGAACCGAACTCTCACGCATGCCGACGACGCTTCGGAACAGAAGTCGATTCTTGCGACCTGCTATGTTCTCGCGTGCTGCCAGCGTGTTTCGAACAGGCCGCAAGAATCGATTATTGCTACGGACCGTCACGTCCGCCGACGGGTCAGGAACGCTTGCGTCCTTTGGCGATCAAGGCCAAGACCCCGGCGGGCTTCTGGCGAGGCAGCCCTGTCGGGGCCGGGTGATGGGCGTCGCCATCGATTTTGAAGAAGGCGATGGTGTTTTGCAACTGATGGGCTTGGCCAGAGAGCTCCTCTGAGGTGGAGGCCATTTCTTCAGCGGCCGCGGCGTTTTCTTGCACCACTTGGTCAAGTTGGCGAAGGGCTTTGTTGATCCGGTCAGCCCCGGCGTTTTGCTCGTTACAGGCTGCCGCGATCTCCTGCACCAGTTCGGCTGTACGCTTAATGTCCGGCACGATGGCCGCCAACATCTGTCCGGCCTTCTCGGCCACGGCCACCGATTGCGACGACAGGCTCGATATTTGCGCCGCTGCCTGGCCTGAGCGCTCAGCGAGTTGACGCACCTCGGCGGCCACCACGGCGAATCCTTTGCCATGCTCGCCGGCCCTGGCGGCTTCAATTGCGGCGTTCAAGGCCAGAAGATTGGTCTGACGAGCGATTTCCTCAATGATGGAGGTCTTTTCCGCGATCTCCCTCATGGCGATCACTGTCGTGTTCACCGCCTGCCCGCCTTCTTCGGCGTCCGCCGCGGCCTTGCCCGCCATGGACTCGGTCTGACGGGCGTTGTCGGCGTTCTGCTGGATGCTGTCGACCATCTGTTCCATCGAGGAGGAAACTTCCTCGACGCTGGCTGCTTGCTGGCTGGCGCCTTGGGAAAGCGACTCCGCCGTGGAGGAGACCTGTTGAGATCCGGCGGCCACGTTGGTCGCGCCAGCCATTACCTCGCTCATCACCTCGCTGAGTCGCTGAGTCATTTCGCGCAGAGCTTCGGCCAGTTCGCCGATTTCGTCCTTCTGATCGATGTCGAGATGGCCAGAGAGATCACCTCGAGACATTTTATTGGCGAAATCCACTCCCGTGGCGATGGGACGAGTAAGCCCCCTGGTAATGACGAGCCCAAGTCCCAGGGCCAACGCTATTCCGATGGCCATGCCGGCCAAGGTTGCGGTGCGGCTGGACGCGGCCGCTGCCGATCCTTTGGCCAGGGCGGTGTCCACCGCTTTGAGGTTTGTTGCGATGAGTTTTTCGATCAGTGTGAACAGAGCGTTTTGCGCCGCGACAAAATCCACAGTGAGCACCTTGCCCAGCTCTTTGAAAAGAGTAACGGATTTTTGGGTTTCCTCACGCATTTGCTTGAAGTGTTCGAACACCTTCTCGGCGCTGGGCAGCATTTGTTTGGCGTAAATGGCCTTTGCCGTCTCGAAGTCGCCCCTGGCATAGGCTTGCCGGATGTTGCCGACCGCGGCGTGGAAGGCGTCATGGAACGGTTTCATTTCCTCGACGATCTTGGCCAACCGCTGATTCTTGGTGGAAAAGGTTGCCAGCCACTTGCCGAAGTTGCACTTCGTGGGGTCGCCGCCGCCCTGGAATTGCGCTCCGTCCAGAAGAAGGCGACAGGTTTTACCTTCCAGCGCGTAATGGTCGCCCCGAAAGAGCTGCACATTGGTCATCAGGGTGTCCGGATTGAGAATGTCCAGGGCCTGAAGCTTTTTCGAGATGTCCACCGCTCGCTTGGTGAAGGTGTTGAAGCCCTCGTAGGCGGCGGGAAACTGGCGCCAGAGTTCGGTTTCCTCCGCGTCTTTGGGCAGGGCGGCATACCGGGCGGCGGCTTTTTCGAGGCGCGCCTGGCTTGCGTCGATCTCGCGGTAGACGCTGTCGCGGCTCGCGCTGTCCAGAAAGGGACTCATGAGGGTGCGCATGGGGGTCATGATGGCGTTGGCTTCGGCCTTGATGCTCAGAAGGCTGTCGTCAGCAGGCAGGTGCACGAGTCCGAGTTCGTTGAGATCGCCAGTCAGGCTGGAGATACGGGTAAGCGCCATCAGTCCGATGGCCAGGGCGATCAGGGCGGTGCAGGCGAAGCCGCCTATGAGTTTGGTAGATATTTTGAAATTTTTCATAATCCCTTCTCATGGTTGAAAAGCAAACTATTTTGAATGTCCTCAGAAAAACACCAACAGCAAGGAAAGTCATTCTCGGAACTCACGCCCGAAAAAGGAAGCACCGTAGTAACCCGTATGAAGGAGACAAACTCTATTTGCACTATCAGAAATAATGATGTGATGTTTCCAACGCGGCAGACTCGGAAAGCTAGTCTGATGTTTTATTATATAGGCGGGTGGTGCAAAGTAGTCAAGAAAGGGCGCCCCCCCCCTTTGCCCACGCAAAGGCCACTCAGCAGCCCAAGACTGGAGGGAGCGGGAGGGGGTGATTCGGCCACAGCCCGCCCGTTTCAGGATTTGGCGCGTACGGGAGCGGGGTTGTCGTGGTTCATAGGGGGGCGACCGTCGCTGAGGCTGTGCGGAAAATGAGCCTGATAACCGAATTGAGAAGCGGAAATGCGAGCGGGGGAGGCAGAGGCATTGGATGTTGTTCGGGGGGGGGCTAAAGGGCGAGGGCGGGGATAGGGTGTGGGTTTAATGTGACGCAAAATCAATGTTGACAATTTATAGTATATTAAGTATTATATGATAGTTTATGATTTTAATGATCCTAACAATTCGAGTGGTGTCTATGTGTAATCGGTATTGTTCGTTGGCTATTGTTCGAAAGAGGCTTGCTAGGTTAGGCAAAGAAAACAAGCTGAAGAACCCTGACCTTTCCACTCTTGAATATGATGATGAGCTAAGGCTATTAAAATGGCAGCATGGCGTTAGAGAGTTTCCTCCCAAATCACGGCATGTTGAAAAAAATATGACTACGTCATCGTCAATCCATTTGCTTGGGAGGGTTTCGCCATGTCTTTGGGTGGCACTGCCAAAAAGAGTGTTAATAATTTCTGAGAAGGCAGTGTATACTAGGCGGTTACACTTGAAAAAAGCAAAACATACGAATCTTACTGGGGGGGGAAAAGCTTATTATGGTGGGGAATTGTGGTTTGTTGTCAAGAAAGCCATTGTTATCAATGGTTGTTCTGGAAGTTATGGCCCTCGCTCAGAAGAGCAGTTGGCAAGTGCTGTA
>JBFXIU010000288.1:0-4241 GCA_050175615.1 Porticoccaceae bacterium
CATAGATTTTTGCCGGCAGGTTGGTGGTGTTGGAAAACTCCAGGGTCACATGCCCCTCCCACTCCGGCTCCAGCGGAGTGACGTTGACGATAATGCCACAGCGCGCATAGGTGGATTTGCCCAGACAAATGGTGAGCACATTGCGGGGAATACGGAAATATTCCACAGTGCGCGCCAGGGCAAAGGAGTTGGGGGGAATAATGCAGCAATCCCCTTTGACATCGACAAAGGCATCGTTGTCAAAATTTTTCGGGTCAACGGTTTTGGAGTGGATATTGGTGAATATCTTGAATTCATCGGAACAGCGCACGTCGTAGCCGTAGCTGGAAACACCATAGGAAATGACCTTGGGGCCATCGGGGTTGGGCTGCCGCACCTGGGCGCCCTGAAACGGCTCGATCATGCCGTGTTCTTGCGCCATGCGGGTGATCCATTTATCCGACTTGATACTCATGGGGTAATGTCCTATGGGTTGATATGCCAAATTGCAGAGCAAAAGTAGCGGCGAATAATACCTTTTGTCAGCCAAGCCTCCAAGCCGAAATGCTCAGATGACCAGATTCCAGTGCCAGAGGCGGTTGACCTCTTCACAGAGTTGCTGGCGAAATTGGGGCGCGGCGATGGCAATCAGGGCTTCGGCGCGCTCGCGCAGGGATTTGCCGCGCAGATTGGCGATGCCGTACTCGGTAATCACATACTGGGCATGGGCTCTGGTGGTCACCACCCCGGCGCCAGTGGTGAGCGTGGGCACAATGCGGGAAATTTTGCCGTCGGCGGCGGTGGCGGGCATGGCAATAATGCCGCGACCATTTTCCGACAGCGCCGCGCCGCGCAGAAAGTCCAGCTGGCCGCCAACACCGGAATAGATATGGGTGCCAATGGAGTCCGCACAGACCTGCCCGCTGGTGTCCACCTGCAGGGCGCTATTGATGGCGACCACATTGTTGTTCTGGCGAATGACCTGAATATCGTTGACATATTCGGTGTCCAGTAACACCACTTCCGGGTTGTCATCACAAAAATCATAGAGACGGCGGCTGCCAAGCACAAAGGTGCCGACAATGCGGCCGGGATATTTGCGCTTTTTGGTATTGCTGATAGCGCCCGCTTCATAGAGGCGCAGTAAGCCATCGGAAAACATTTCCGAGTGAACCCCCAGGTTTTTATGATTCTTAAGGCAGTCGAGAACCGCATCGGGAATGGCGCCTATACCCATCTGCAGGCAGTCGCCATCGCCAATCAGCGACGCCACATTGGCGGCAATCTGTTTTTCCATTGCTGTTGGCTCATGGCCGGGGATTTCCGGCAACGGGCTTTCCGCTTCCACTACGGCATCAAAGCGGTTGATGGGAATAAAACCCTCGCCGTGAACTCTGGGCATCAGGGGATTGATCTGGGCAATCACCTTGCCCGCCATTTCCACGGCGGCTCTTGTGGCCTCAACAGAAATACCCAACGAGCAGTTGCCGTGGGCATCCGGCGGCGATACCTGCACCAGCGCAGTATCAACCCGCTGCTCGCCGCGGCGAAACAGTTTGGGAATCTCGGAAAGGAAGATAGGCACAAATTCATCCCGGCCTTCATTGACAGATTTGCGCGTGGCGCCGCTGACAAAAAAACAGCGATTTTTGATATGGCCAACCATTGCCGGCGTCGTCAGCATCTCGGAGTGTTCCGTATGCAGCTGCATCAGCTGAATGTCTCGGCGTTGCAGCGCATGCTCCGCCAACCCGGCCAGCAACACATAGGGAGTAGCGCCCATCGAGTGGCACCAGACAAATTCGCCATCGCCGATGGTACTGACGGCATTGCGGGACGCCTCAATATTAAAGGCCATACTTTGTTGATAGGTTTCCATGCTGTTTAACCCAAGGGCAGCTGATATTTAGTCAATTTCAATCTCGGGACCAATATTGCTGATATTGGCCAGCGCAACCACCAGCTTGGCGGCAATATCCCCATACATGGCGGCGATATCACTGGCGGGCGCCTTGGCCACTGTGGGCATACCGTTGTCGGTTTCCTCGCGAATGCGCCGATCCAGGGGCAGCGAGCCCAACAATTGGGCGCCATACTCCTCAGCAACCCGGTTGCCGCCGCCCTCGCCGAAAATATGTTCGGCATGGCCGCAGTTGGAGCAAATATGCACCGCCATATTTTCGATAATGCCGAGCACGGGAATATTGACCTTGCGGAACATCTCGATGCCTTTACGGGCATCCAGAAGGGCGATATCCTGGGGCGTGGTGACGATCACAGCACCGGACACCGGCGCTTTCTGCGCGAGGGTCAACTGAATATCGCCGGTGCCCGGCGGCATGTCTACAATCAACACATCGAGCTCGCCCCACAGGGTTTGCTCCAGCATTTGAATCAAGGCGCCACCGGCCATGGGGCCGCGCCACACCATGGGCGTACTCTCAGTGGCCAGATAACCCATACTCATGGACTGAATACCCAGGGCTGGCACAGGCTTCATAAATTTCTGATCGACAATTTCAGGGCGCGAACCCGCTTTAAGCCCGAGCATTTTTGCCTGGCTGGGGCCATAGATATCAGCGTCCAGCAGACCCACGCTTTTGCCCTGGGCGGCCAGCGCCAATGCCAGATTAACGGCGGTGGTGGATTTGCCAACGCCCCCCTTGCCCGAGGCAACGGCGACGATATATTTGACATTTTGCAAGCCCGGCGAGGGATTGGATGACATAGGAACTCCTGTGACTTTGTGACTGCTGTCTCTTGGGTGATAAAGCCAAAAACCAAGACGGCATCTTACCCGCTATTGGCAATAGAGTCAGTCCCGCCCCAGACCCGGTGCCGCAAAGATGAAAAAAACCGTGAAAACCGCTATAGTTGCCCACTTTTTCACCGCCGACCTCAGCCCTCGAGGTTCGCGAACTGCAAGCCGTTTTTTGAAGGAAGCCATGACAGCCAAACGCCGAATACTCGTTACCAGCGCCCTGCCCTACGCCAATGGCGATATTCACCTGGGGCATATGGTGGAATATATTCAGACCGACATCTGGGCGCGCTTTCAAAAAATGCGCGGCCACGAATGTTACTACGTCTGCGCCGACGATGCCCACGGCACCGCCATCATGCTCAAGGCGGAACAGCTCGGCATTACTGCCGAAGCATTGATCGAACAGGTAAAAGCCAGTCATATGGCGGACTTCAGCGGCTTTCACATCGACTTTGATAACTACCACTCCACCCATTCGAAAGAAAACCGCTACTTTTCCGAGAAAATCTACAAGGCGCTGGTGGCCAACGGCCATATCGCCAGCCGCGATATAACCCAGGCGTTCGACCCGGAAAAACAGCTGTTTCTGGCGGATCGCTACATCAAGGGCACCTGCCCAAAATGCAAAACCGACGACCAGTACGGCGACAACTGTGAAGCCTGTGGCGCCACCTACAGCCCCACCGATCTGATCAACCCCAAGTCCGCGATTTCCGGCGCCACTCCCATCAAAAAAGAGTCGACCCATTATTTTTTCAAATTGCCGGAATTCAGCGATTTCCTCAAAAACTGGACGAGAGCCGGTCATGTGGCGCCGGAAATCGCCAACAAACTCAACGAATGGCTGGAAGCGGGCTTGCAGGAGTGGGATATCAGCCGCGATGCCCCCTATTTCGGCTTTGAAATCCCCGATGCCCCAGGCAAATATTTTTATGTGTGGCTGGACGCGCCCATCGGCTACATGGCCAGCTTCAAAAACCTTTGCGACCGCGAAGGCATCGATTTCGATCAGTTCTGGAACGCCGACTCTAGCGCGGAGCTCTACCATTTTATCGGCAAGGATATCGTCAATTTCCACGCCCTGTTCTGGCCGGCCATGCTCTCCAGCGCCAACTACCGCACCCCCACCCAGGTCTGCGTCCACGGCTTTCTCACCGTCAATGGCAAGAAAATGTCCAAGTCCCGGGGCACATTTATCAATGCCCGCAGTTATTTGGAGCATTTGAATCCCGAGTACCTGCGCTACTATTTTGCCGCCAAGCTCTCCGCCAGCGTCGAAGATCTGGACCTCAATCTCGATGATTTTATTCAGAAAGTGAACAGCGACCTGGTGGGCAAGGTGGTCAATATTGCCAGCCGCTGTGCCAAATTTATCGGCGACAACCCCCTCGCCGAGGATATTGCCGACGCCGATCTCTGGCAAAAAGCCATCGCTGCGGGCGACACCATTGCCGAGGCCTACGAAAAACGGGAATTTGGCCGCGCCAGTCGCGAAATC
>JBFXIU010000289.1:0-4237 GCA_050175615.1 Porticoccaceae bacterium
GTGGCTGGAAACGCAACAAAAACGGCAAGCTCGAACCCCGTCAGGGCAATAAATTGCGCCTGCTCGCCAATATTTTCGCCAATCCCGACCTGCCGGAAATTGACGATTATTACGAGCCTTTTGATTTCGACTACCAGCACCTCCACAACGCCCCCGACAGCAAGCACCAACCGGTGGCGAGACCGCGCTCACTGATCAGCGGCCAGCGCATGGAAAAAATCAACTGGGGTCCAAACTGGGAGGAAATCCTCGGCACCGAATTTGAGCACCGCCGCAAGGACAAGAACTTTGATGACGTGGTTCAACAGGACATCTACGGCCAGTTTGAAAAAACCTTCATGATGTATCTGCCCCGCCTCTGCGAGCACTGCATCAATCCCGCCTGCGTCGCCAGCTGCCCGTCGGGGGCGATTTACAAGCGCGAAGAAGACGGCATTGTGCTCATCGACCAGGACAAATGCCGCGGCTGGCGCATGTGCGTGTCCGGCTGTCCCTACAAAAAAATCTACTACAACTGGAAAACCGGCAAATCGGAAAAATGTATTTTCTGTTATCCCCGCATTGAAGCCGGGCAGCCCACTGTGTGCTCGGAAACCTGCGTCGGCCGCATCCGCTATCTGGGTGTATTGCTCTACGACGCCGACCGCATCGAAGAGGCCGCCAGCGTCGCCAACGAGCAGGATTTGTATCCGGCACAGCTGAGTCTTTTCCTCGACCCCGAAGACCCGGAAGTGATTGCCGCGGCGAGAAAAGAGGGCATTCCCGATGCTTGGCTGGAAGCGGCCCGCCAGTCACCGGTGTACAAAATGGCCATCGACTGGAAAGTGGCGCTGCCTCTGCACCCGGAGTATCGCACCATGCCCATGGTCTGGTATGTGCCGCCCCTGTCTCCCATTCAAACCGCAGTTCAGGCGGGCCATGTGGGTATGAACGGCATTATTCCCGACCTTAAATCCCTGCGTATTCCCCTGCGCTACCTGGCCAATCTACTCACCGCCGGTGATGAAAAACCCGTGATTACCGCCCTGGAACGAATGATCGCGATGCGCGCCTTCAAACGCGCTCAGCAAGTGGAGGGCGTGGAAGATCTGGACGTGCTCAAGCAGGTGGGACTCAGCGTTCAGCAGGTTGAAGACATGTACCGCTACATGGCCATCGCCAACTACGAAGACCGCTTTGTCATACCCACCAGTCACAAGGCCTACGCAGAGGAAGCCTACGACATGAAAAGCGGCTGCGGTTTCAGTTTTGGCAACGGCTGCAGCGATGGCAATAACGATGTCAATTTATTTGGCAACAAAAGTCAGGTTGTCCGTCAGGTCATTCCTGCCGTGAACAGGGAGTAAGGTATGGAATTACTGAGTGTGTTATCGCGCTTGCTCGACTATCCCACAGCAGAACTTGGTGACTTGAAAGCGCCCATGATTGAGCTGGTCAATGCCAGTAGCTTGCAGCCGCAAAACCGCGCCGCTGTCAGCCACTTTATTGAGCAGCGCTTGTCCGGCGATCTTATGGACTGGCAAGCGGAATACGACGGCCTGTTTGAACGGGGTCGCTCCCTGGGACTCTGGCTTTTTGAGCATGTTCACGGCGAGAGCCGCGACCGCGGTCAGGCGATGGTTGACCTGCTCAATCAATACCGCCTCGCCGGGCTTGAACTGGACAGCAATGAACTGCCCGATTACATCCCCCTGTTTCTTGAGTTTTTGGCAACCCAGGGCGACAGCCATGCGCGGGAATGGCTCCAGGATGTCGAACATATTCTCGCCACGTTGCTGTGCCGTCTCGAAAACAGAAACAGCGACTACGCCGTGATTTTTACCGCCCTGCTGGATGCCGCCCAAAGTCAGTTTGATGTCGACCAGCTGCGCAAACAAATCTCTGGCGAGAAGCGCGACGACAGCCGTCAGGCCATAGACAAGGAATGGGAAGAAGAGGCCGTCACTTTTACGGCTCCCGATGGCATGGGATGCTCTGAAAAAACCAACAGACCCAGCGATAGCCAGCGCCGGGATCTCGATATACCCGTCACCTGGACGGGTTTTAATCAGTGTGCACATTGAGGAAAACACCATGAGTTATTTAAATAATCTGCTCTTTGGCATTTACCCTTTTATTGCTATTGCGATTTTTCTGGTGGGTTCCATGGTTCGCTACGACCGGGAGCAATACACCTGGAAAACCGGGTCGAGCCAGCTTCTGGAAAGCAAAAATCTTCGCCGTGGCAGCATTCCCTTTCATATAGGGATTATCATGATATTGGTCGGGCATTTTTTCGGCCTGCTGACACCGGTTGAAATCTGGCATGTGCTCGGCGTCAGCGCCACCGCCAAACAGATCATTGCCATGAGTCTCGGCGGCGTTTTTGGTTTGGTCTGTCTCTACGGATTGACCATTCTCCTCAAACGGCGACTCACCAATCCGCGCATTCGGGCAACCAGCACCAGAATGGATATTGCCGTGCTGCTTCTCCTCTACGCCCAACTGCTTCTCGGTTTGCTGTCCATTTTTGTTTCCGCCAACCACCTCGACGGCGCTGAAATGCTATTGCTGATGAGCTGGGCACAAAATATTGTCACCCTGGATGGCGCTGAAGCCGCCAACGCCATTGCCCATGTTCACTGGATTTACAAATTGCATGTGTTTCTGGGTATGACATTGTTTATTGTCTTTCCCTTCAGCCGCCTGGTGCATATCGCCAGCGTGCCGGTGCAGTATTTGAGCAGAAATTACCAGATCGTGCGGGCAAAACGCTAATTGCACAGGAGCAGTCATGATTACTGTCAACAATAGGATCATCAGCGAAGACCAGGTGCTTGCTGAAATGCAGTACCATCCCGCAGAGAACCACAGAGAGGCGATGATGGATGCGGCTCAGAGCCTTATTATTGCCGAGCTGATTCGTCAGCGCGCCAGGGATCTGGGCCTGGCTGGAGAAGACGACCACAACGATGTCAGCGCTGAAATTCTCGTCGAGCGCGAGATCAATTTTCCAACCGCGTCCCTTGGCGAATGCCAGCAGTATTATGAAAAAAATCCGCAAAAATTCACCACCTCGCCCCTGGTCAGTGCACGTCATATCCTCCTGGTGGCCCTGCCTGAAAACACCGAGGAGCGTTTCAATGCGAAAACCCTGGCGGAAAACATTATTGGCCAACTCCAACAGGGGGAAGATTTTTCAGCACTGGCGCGCCAGTTTTCCCGCTGCGACTCCGCCGCACAGGGCGGATCCCTGGGACAATTGAGCAAAGGGCAAACGGTGGCGGAATTTGAACGCCATGTCTTTAACCTCGGTGAAGGCCTTGCCCCCCATCCCATAGAGAGCCGCTACGGTTTTCATGTGGTGATGGTGGATCAGAATCTGCCGGGAAAACTGTTGCCTTTTGCATTTGTCCAGGAGCGCATCGAAACCTATCTCAATGAAAAAGTGCGCCGCAAAGCCATCGCCCAATACATATCCCTGCTTGTCTCCGAAGCGGAGATCAGCGGATTTCAATTTGATATAAATTCAAGCCCTTTAATGCAGTAACAGGAGCAAAGTGATGGAATGTTGTGGCGCGTGCGGCGGCCAGCCGTCTTCGAACAAAAATGCAGCAAAACCTGTGGCACAAACCGAGCCAACAAATATCGCCACGCCCACAGAAGAAAAACAACCTGGCAGTGAAATAGTAAACCAGTATCAGCCGAAAAATAGCACTCTCTCTCAACACGGGTGACCCTATTGACATGGCAACCACAACAGACTTTTCACTGATGGATAAAGGCCTTAACTTTTCAACAAAGTTATTGGCCTATGGCCTTAAAACAGCACCGGATAAAGCTGTAGCCTCGCTATTGTCAATCATGCTCAATCACACATTAAAGAAAAGTTTGGCTGAAGGTGACTTTGATTTTTTCGACGGAAAAACCCTGGCCATTATTGTCGATGACGCGGCAATGACGCTGGCGATACAAAAACAGAAATCCCGTTTTTTGATATTGCCCATTGCTCAAGGAGCGGCTGAATCTAGCATCAACAGCCATGAAAACAGCACGACCGATGTCATCATCAAAGGTTCTGTAACCAGCTTTCTCTTAATGATTAGCGGAACAACAGACCCCGATACCCTATTCTTCAGGCGCAGAATAACCATAACCGGCAACACAGATTTGAGTCTCGCTGTAAAAAATATGCTTGGCGCTGTTGAACCAGAAAAATCTCTGCCAAAACCCCTGCTGTTTTTTATATCAAAATACG
>JBFXIU010000290.1:0-4232 GCA_050175615.1 Porticoccaceae bacterium
CAGTGGTTGATGGTTATCGAGGGTTTAGTCTAAAGCTGGAACGCTGCTTTGATGAGGTGTTTAAAGAGCGGAGCCGTTTTTCTGAAGCGATGCGGTAGGGGGGCATGTGTGGGATCGCTCACGCATACTAACAAGTGACAACCCGGGTGCTGGTGCGTTGCACGCTTGAAACTCTGTGATGCCCACCTTGTGCAAGGGGAGGCTATTGATGTCCGATACCCTGAGCAGTGGCTCGCGATGCTCTGGCGTCCCGCATTAACACCTTTACCCTTTTTAAAGCCAGACGTCTGGCACATCACAACGGAAAACGACCTTGAAGCAGAATTGGCTCATCTGCTGCCAGATGACGCAACCGTCTATTGGCTCTCGGAGCCGGAGTGCAGCTGGTCCACCTGGCTGCGTATCCCTCTGGCTACAGAGTAGTTTGAGCCGTGGTTAGTCGAACAATTTAAAGCAAAAATTGCAGAACAGACCGAGGACCGATGCCCCCCGCACAGATCCGTACGTGCAGAATTACCGCATACGGCTCCTGCCTTGGGTTGTGACGTCAAAACGAACCGAGGGATAGGGATGCTTCGGAACTTGTCGCGGGTACAGCGGGTAACGGCGAGCGATCAGTTTCAGTCTCTCCCACGTCATTCGATGCCGCTGACTTCGGCGCCTGAGCGCGTGTAACCAGTGACGACAAGCTTCTTAGTAGAACTGATCCAGTCGCTTTTCGTTACCAGGCACATTGAAGTACGCAAAGTAGCCGCGCCGAACGGCTCTGTAGCGCATTAGCTTTCTTCTGAGAACTCTAAAAGACTGCTTGGAGGGACATGCAACGCCTCCGCTAAACGACAAATGTTCACAAGTGAAATGTTTCGCTGACCACGCTCTACGCCGCTAACGTAGCTCCGAGCTAAGCCACTGATTAGCGCCAACTCCTCTTGTGAGATGCTTCGCACTTTACGAAGGTGTGCGAGCCTGCGCCCAAAAAAGTAAAGCGGGGACTGTTTGGATTTTCCTGTCATTCGGCGAATACTAAGAGTACACACTCAATGAGTCCACGCTCTTTAAGATCACGCACTATAAGTGACATTTTTACTTCTTTTACTTATACTATCTGGTCGAATGCTGCTGGCTGAAATTGCCGGCACGGAGGTCACCTACGATAAGTCGTGCGCCACTGGGATAATCACCCGCGTATCACGGCATTGCGGCCATGACAGGTGCGGATGACCAAAGGCTTGAAGGCAAACTAATAGGTATCCATATATGGCTGAAAATGATCTTCCGATAAGTCGAGCCAACGTAGCGCAGGCATATGAGGAATTAATGCATCGTTATCCATTATTCTTTCGCGCCGCGCACTTCCCGGCGACTCACCCATGTGATCTTGCTAATCAAGGTATTACTTGCGGGTTTGGCTGGTATTCACTAATCGATAAAGCGGCGTGCTCAATCGAAGGAGAGCTGCGCGCAGCGCTGATGACAATAAGCAAAAATAATGTCCTCGCTTCAGTAGAGAGACGGATGCAAGGACTTACCCCCGATATCCTGGCTGGTGATGAAGGACACGAGGAGAAGCCGCATGCCCTGATTCCATTCTGTCGAGGAATAACGTCGGAAAATGGCAAGCTTAGTATCGACATCAGTTCGGGCTACCTAGAAAGTGGCCAAGCCTGGTTTCGAATACGCGAAGCGGCAGACCTGGCATACGCGATTTCGGTAATAACGTGCGAAACTTGCGGCAGTAAAACACGCCGGTATAACACTTACCGATGTCCTATATGCCAGTCATCCCCCTAGCAGCCTGTCGGTCTTACCCCCTGCAATGCGATAATACCGTCTCCCACAACGAACCCCTCTGACACCATGAGTCGTTTTCGTCCCGTTGACCGCCAGACCGGCTATTTGCTGCCCCCTTCGGTCGATGAATGGCTGCCCGAAGGCCATCTTGCCCGGTTTATTGTTGAAGTCATCGACGAGCTCGACCTGAGCGCGTTTTCACAGGCCTATGCGGGTCGGGGAAGTGCTGCTTACCACCCGTCTGTGCTGCTGGGGTTGTTGGTCTATGGGTATGCCAATGGCGTGTTCTCGAGCCGCAAGATCGAACGGGCCACCTACGACTCGGTGGCGTTTCGCTTCATTGCCGCCGGCAGCCACCCGGATCACGATACGCTGGCTACGTTCAGCCTGGATGGCACCAAGGTCAAAGCGAATGCATCGCGCCACAGCGCGCTGTCGCACGGGCTTGACGTGTGGAGCAAGGGCGAGCCGGGGGTAGTGCCGTTGCGCGTTACTGGGGTCCCTGATGAATACGCCCCTTGCACGGAACAGGCCCAAGACAAGCCCCAGGCTTGCCCAGGGCAAAGCCAAGGCAATGCCGAGGAAAGCCCCAGGCTTGCCCAGGACAAGCCCGGAACTGGCCGTGCTGATCCCCTTAACCCTATAACTGGGTTTTTCATTCTCGCACTACATTCCTTTATTGCTACCATTTTGGTATCGTGCTACAGTACGTCATGCGCATCATCGCCCTTTCCACTCTACGGACGTTCTGGGAGTCCAATCCTGATGCTGAAACGCCGTTGAGGTCGTGGTACGCCCTGGCAAGTCGGGCAACCTGGAAGACGCCAGCGGATATCAAGGCCGCCTATGGAAACGCCAGTTTTACTGGGAACAACCGGGTGGTTTTCAACATCAAGGGGAACGACTACCGCCTGGTAGTGGCAGTGCGCTACGACAAGGAGTTGATGTACGTTCGCTTCGTCGGCACGCATCGCCAGTACGACAAGATCGACGTGGAAACGATTTGAAGGAGTCCGGTATGGAACTCAAGCTGATTCGCACCAAAAAAGACTACCGGGCGGCGCTGGCTGAAGTGGATCGCCTGTGGGATGCTCCTGCCAACTCGCTGGCCGCCGACCAACTGGACGTGCTGGCCCTGCTGATCGAGCAATACGAGCGCGAGCACTTCCCGATTGCCGACCCCGACCCTATCGATTTCCTGGGACATGTCATGGAAGCGCACGGCCTGACGCGTAAGGACTTGGAGCCTTATATCGGACCGCGTGGCCGCGTATCGGACATCCTGAACCGCGTCCGCCCCTTGACTCTGGAAATGATCCGCAAGCTGGCCGATGGTTTGAAGCTGCCCGCCGAGGTACTGATTCGCCCCTACCCACTGCGCCAGGTTGATGAGGAATTGGTGACCGCCTGAGGGCGGGGCAGGTTTTCAAAAGCGGGTATGAAAGCGGGTACGAAATGACTATTCAAGCACGAATAGCAAGCAATGGCGCGGCTCGTGGCCCATTCTTCCTGTTTAACGTCTGAGCCAAGCAGGCCATTTCTCAGGGTTTCACAAGATTGCTTTGAAGCCCCGAAACAACGCCATAGCCCCGGTAAATCCGGGGCTATGCGTTTCTATTGGCTGCATAATTTTGTCGGAAATTGCTGCAAGCATTTCAGAAATGCAACGTAACCCGATGGGAACCGTTGCTGCAGGTGAAGGGTTTCCTGTGGCCATACTCAATCGAAATGAACCCGCTTTTTACTGCGTTCCCGCGAAGACCTTCGAGTCGATGATGGAACGTCTTGAAGACCTGGAGTTGAATGCCATTGTTGATGAACGCAAAGGCCAGAAGCGGGTGAAGGTAAGCCTTGATGAGCTTTGAGCTGGAGTTTCTTGAAGAAGCCCTTGTTGAATGGAAGCGCCTCGATGGCGCCGTTCGCGAACAGTTCAAAAAGAAACTCACCGAGCGTTTGAACGAACCACGTGTGCCAGCCGCCAGGTTATCAGGCGGCGGCGAAACGTTAGTCAGCTGAAAATTCCTTTCGCGCGCCAAGTCCTACGGGCTGCAACCATTCAAACCGGGGCGCGATCAATCCGTGACAAGGCTTCGTTCACGGCAAAAATCGTGCCGTTTACGGTTGGAATACCAAAACCCTTCAGGCGCGCAGCATGCATGGCCAGATAGGCCTGTGCACTGGCTTCGTCAGTGAACAGATAAGTGCCCCCGGCCAGGCCGGCTTCACGGTTTTCTGTCCAGATTTTCCAGATCAGGCCGGGCTCTGCCGCAATGGAATAGGCCAGTTCGGACATGGCCGAGGCTTCCATACCCTCTAGGTATCGTTCCGCACCCATTCCGTATTAGACGTTCATCGATTCCATTCTTAAACTGTGGCCACTTCCCTGCCGATGGCGCGGGGCTTTTGTTCAATCAAAGAGGATAATCCCATGAAGAACGAAT
>JBFXIU010000291.1:0-4229 GCA_050175615.1 Porticoccaceae bacterium
AAACCCTCATTAAAACGCCACTCATCGAAATTGCCGGCTTCTTTCGCAGGCCTTTTTTATAAGCCCTTTCTCTTGTGCAGAGGTTCCTTATCCGGGTGGCGCTGGTAGTGATGCCGTAAACAGGCACTTTCCCTTTGCTTCCTTTAATGAACGTGACGGCGTGACTCCGTCACTCCGTCACTTGCTTCGGTCACTTGAATTCAAACTCCGTAAGCTGTTTAATTGTAGGGCTACTTACTGACTGGCCTGTCAATAATTGAGGGTGAAAGCCTGGTTTGCAGATCAGGTCGCTTAAAGAGCTTGTTGCCATCGGGAGTTGATGGTCAAAAGCACAGGCAGTGTGGTGGGCGGGGCGCCCTGTGCGCTCGAGTGATCGAGGTTTGACACCTGCGACAGGTCAAACCCTATAAAGCATGGCTTGCCGATAATTCGCAAACCAGCAATATGCATAAATTACCCAGGATTTGCCAGTAGACGGGCGCCATCAACGTTAGTGGTCAAGGCCGCCGACGGTTAAGTTTTCAGAGTCTGTGGCTGGCGGTAAACGATTTATTTCAGATAGGGATCGATAATGAACAGCATTGCATCAATCAAGTTACCAAACCGGAAATTGCTCATTGGCGGCGAGTGGAAAGACGCCTCAAGTGGAGGGCAAATTGATCTCATCAATCCCGCCACCGGCGAGGTTTTCACCCAGGTTCAGGATGGCAATGAGACCGATGTGGATCTTGCCGTTCGCGCGGCAAGAAAAACCTTTAACAATCCCGCCTGGCGACGTATGCGGCCAATAGACCGCAGCAAAATTCTTGAAAGAATTGCCCAGCTTGTCGAAGAAAATGCCGATGAACTGGCAACACTGGAATGTCTGAACAACGGCAAGCCCAAGCATCTGGCGCTGATGGTGGATATTCCTTCAACAGTAGAAATTTTCCGTTACATGGCAGGTTGGTGTACCAAAATTTACGGCAAAACCCTGCCGGTTTCCGGTGACGGCAGCCAGTATCTTGCCTATACCTTGCGTCAGCCTGTGGGGGTTATAGGCTCAATCGTACCCTGGAACTACCCCCTTGCCATGGCTGCCTGGAAGGTTGCCTCTGCCCTGGCGGCGGGTTGCACCATGGTGTTGAAGCCCTCTGAAATTACGCCCCTCACTGCCCTTCGTTTAGGGGAGCTGGCGCTTGAGGCTGGGCTGCCTGAGGGCGCACTCAATATCATCACGGGTTACGGGCAAACAGCCGGTCAGGCGCTGATTTCCCACCCCGATGTCGACAAGGTTGCGTTCACTGGCTCTACTGCTGTTGGCAAGCATATTCTGCGCACCTCTGCAGACGATATGAAGCGAGTCAGTCTTGAATTGGGTGGCAAATCGCCCACGATTATCATGCCCGATGCCGATATGGAGCAGGCCATTCCCGGTGCTGCCATGGCCATTTTCTTTAACTCTGGACAAACCTGTTTTGCCGGTTCCCGTCTTCTGGTTCATAAGGATGTCTACGATGTGGTTCTCAACGGTATTGCCGAGGTTGCCAAAAGCCTGCCGATAGGGGATGGTATGAATCCGGAAACCATGATCGGCCCTGTGGTTTCCCGGCAGCAGCAAAACCGCATTATGGACTACGTTCGAATCGGCCAGGAAGAGGGCGCTGAGCTCCTTACCGGCGGCAACACCAGAGGCCCTGGCTATTATGTGGAGCCGACCATTCTCGCCAATACCAAACCCAATCACCGCGTGTTTCAGGAAGAAATTTTTGGCCCGGTGCTGTCTGCGACGCCTTTCAGTACCATGGAGGAAGCGATCGAACTGGCCAACTCAAGTCGTTATGGCCTCGGCGCCAATGTCTGGTCGCAAAACATCAATACCTGCCATCAGTTTGCCGAAGCCTTGAATGCAGGGACTGTCTGGACCAACTGCTACTTCGTTGTCGATCCCGCCATGCCCTTCGGTGGTTTCAAGGAGTCCGGGCTTGGCCGTGAAGTGGGCGAAGATGGTGTGCTGATGTACACAGAATCCAAATCAGTTTGCATTAAACTCGGTTAATAAAGGCGATAAGATGAATACGATTAAAGCAGCAGTTGTGCGCAATCCTGGCCAGGATTTCGCCATTGAGCAACTCACCATTGACGACCCCAAGGCGGATGAGGTTCTGGTTAAAATTGTCGGTGTTGGCGTTTGTCACTCGGATATTGCCGCCAGGGATCAGGACTTGCCGGTTGCCCTGCCGGTGGTTCTCGGTCACGAAGGCTCGGGCATCGTCGAAAAAGTCGGCAGCAATGTCACCGGCCTCCAGCCTGGCGACCATGTAGTGCTCTCTTTCCATGCCTGTGGTACCTGCCATAGCTGCGCAGAGCACCATCCCAGCTATTGCAACAACTTCATGCCGCTGAACTTCTTGTGCGGGCGCCTCGATGGCACCAAGGCGCTCCATAAAGACGGCGAAGACATCGGCAGCCATTTCTTTGGCCAGTCATCCTTTGGCACCTATGCCATTGCCAACAAGATCAATACCATCAAGGTGCGGAACGATGCGCCCCTGGAACTGCTCGGCCCCCTGGGCTGTGGTATTCAGACCGGCGCTGGCAGCATTATCAAAGCCTTCGCTGCGGAAAAAGGCAGTACCCTGCTGGTTGCCGGTGGTGGCACTGTGGGCTTGGCCGCAGTTATGGGCGGGGTGGTTCAGGGTTGCAGCAAAATTATTGTGGTAGAACCCCATGCCAGCCGCCGCGATCTGGCGTTGTCCCTGGGCGCCACCCACGCCATCGATCCCATGGCCACAGAAGACCTCACCGCCGCCATTCTCACCATTGCTCCCGAAGGGCTCAATTACGCCTTTGACACCACCGCTTTGCAGGTTGTCATCGACGGTATTGTTCCCGCCATGGCTCAGCTCGGCACCCTTGGATTGGTTGGTATTCCCAAAGCCGACAAGCCATCGTTGAGTTTCAACGTGATTGCCATGTTGTCCAAAGGTATTAAAGTGATGGGCATTACCGAAGGCGATGCCGATCCGGCGCAGTTTATTCCGGAAATGGTCGACCTCCATATGGATGGCCGTTTTCCCTTCGATAAACTGTGCAAAACCTTTGCCTTTGACGACATCAACGCTGCCGTAACCGAACAGCTCAAAGGTGGTTGTATCAAACCGGTATTGCTGCCCTAAGGGCATTCCTTTGCGCAACTATGCAAAACAAAAACCCGGCCAGTTTGCCGGGTTTTTGTTTTTAGGGAGAGCAGGACACCGTTGCTTCAAGAATAGGAATGTTGGCTGTGCCACTAGAAGTAGGGGCAGGGTGGGTGTCTACATGGAAGAGTGATAAAACAGGCGGGGAATCAGGAGTCTCTCAGGTCGACCACCGGGTGCTAATCCGATTCTGCCACAGATGGTTGCGCTGAACACTCGGGGCGATGATAGACCCCGAGTGAAGGCAGGATTATTTATTCGTCCTCTTTCTGTCCCTGTTTTTGCTCAGTTTCCGGATTATGCTCCTGGACGACAGGCTGTTCTTTTTTCGGTTCGTGACCTTGGCCACCACAGCCACCACAACAACTATCACTCATAGATTACTCCTCACAAAACGTTGTTTTCGGTGCAAATAATAACCTACTAAAATAGTCGATTAATTGATCTGGATCACCCTTGTCTCTGTCTTCGACGGCTTCCTAGCCATTGCCGCCGTCAACCCGAGGGGTCAGCAGCATGGGGCCATAGTAAAAACAGAATAAGCCGTAGGCCAGTAGCCACAGAACGCCAGAAAGTCCGATGCCCCATTGGGATAGTGCCGGCAACAAAGCGGGCACCAGCACACGGATGGCCGCGCCGCTCAGGATCAGGATGTAGGCGGCGGTCATTGCCCGAGGCGGGCACAATGGTCGACCCGTATGGCCAAGGGTGACACGGGAAATCATCGCCAGGATCATGCCGCCGATAGCGCCGACGGTGAAACAGTGCAAGGCGATGCTGACATTGGCCAGCAACCCGGCGGCATAGAAGGCGAGAGCCAATAATCCCACTGGAATGAAGACATAGGATAGATGCAGTGACCACAGCAGGGGCAGGTTCCAGCAGTGCTGGTAGCCCCAGCGCAGGAAACGCCAGCCGTTAACTACAGCAGCGGCAACGCACAAAGGCACCATGATCGCCGCGGGCACCCTGGAGAAGCCGATGAAGGCGCTGATCACCAGCAGTATCATGGAGGCGCCACTGAGCACTTCCAGCCAGCGTTTCGCTGGC
>JBFXIU010000292.1:0-4225 GCA_050175615.1 Porticoccaceae bacterium
CCGTGATCGTTAGTCAGGTGGTGGGGGTGGTGGGTGGTGGTAACGGCTCCTTAACTGGCAAGGTGCTGGTATGGGTGGTGTTCCGTGAGCTGGGGCCACTGTTAACCGCCCTGATCGTGGTAGCCCGTAGCGGCACCGCTATCGCCACAGAGCTGGGTTCCATGAAGATCAACGGTGAGCTGGAGTCGTTGGAGATGTTGGGAATCCCCGGTGAACGTTATCTGATTCTGCCCCGGATTGCTGGCGTAGCTGCGGCTGTGAGTGTGTTGACGGCTTATTTTGTCTTGACTGCTTTTGTGGGTGGTTTCCTGATCGCCTCCCTGGGGCACCATATTCCCTACGATCAGTTTGTGCAGGGGGTCGTGGCCTCACTTGGTCTCGGAGAGGTTGTGGTGCTGGGGATTAAATCCTGTGTTTTCGGCCTCGCCATTCCGGTGATTTGTTGTCATGCCGGCCTGTCGGTCGGGAGCAGCGCCACCGAGATTCCTCAGGCCGCAACCAGAGCGGTCATTACCAGTTTGTTTGCCATTGTGTTGCTGGATGGCCTGATCACTTTTTTGGCAACCCTCTTAACACAGGCCTGATTCCCCTTGAAATGAACCGCCCGCTCAGGTATTTTTAGCCCGTTAACTATCCGTTAAATTGAATCAGGAGGCATGTTTTTCATGGGTAAGGAGCCAGGCAGCACCAAATTCCAGATTGATTTCCGTCGCCACCTGCGTCAGCAAAATATCAGTGATAATCTGATACACCTGCTGTGTGAGATAGCCGAAGCCAGTAAATATGTGATTAATGCCGTTCGCACCGGCGATCTGGGCGTTGCTGGTACCTCTAACCTGTATGGTGAGGAGCAGCTGGCGTTGGATGTGCTCTCCGATCGGATCCTGCTCAAGCGTCTGATGCACTCGGGCGTGGTGTGCAATATCGCATCTGAAGAGATGGATGAGATTTTTCAGGTTACCAGTAATCCCCAGGGCATGTTTTCGGTTGCCTACGATCCCCTGGATGGTTCATCGTTGGTGGATGTCAACCTGGCCGTTGGCACCATCGTCGGTATTTATCAGGGCGATAACCTCCTGCAACCGGGACGTAGTATGGTGGGGGCTATGTACATCCTGTACGGTCCCCGGGTCTCCATGGTCTATTCGGTGGGTAAAGGGGTGTACGAATTTACCATGAACCATTTGATGGAGTTCACCCTTACCCGTGAAAATATCCAGATGCAGCCTTCTGGTGATATCTATTCCCCTGGCGGACTTCGTAAAAAATATACCCCTGAGAACGAGGCCTATATTCGCTACCTGGAAGGCAAGGGAGCCAAACTGCGTTATTCCGGCGGCTTTGTGCCAGATATCAATCAGGTCTTGATGAAAGGCAAGGGGATTTTCATGTACCCAGCCCTGAATGATGCCCCCACCGGTAAGTTACGACTGCTGTTTGAGCTGAACCCGATGGCCTACCTGATTGAACAGGCCGGTGGCGCCGCTACTAACGGTTGTGTACCGATCCTGGACCTGCAACCGGAGGGGCTTGATCAGCGTGCGCCGATCTATATCGGCTGCACCGAGGATGTCGCCAAGGCCACCGAATTTCTGAACGGAGCTTGTGCGTGACGACGAAGGATCTGCTGACAACTGATGAACCGGATGTTGAAGAACTGCCCCGTCGTCTGTGCAGCGAGATTCAACTCTTCGACCTGTGTGATCTTGCACGTTGTAGTTTCAAGGATGGCCGATACTGCACCCATGCGGATCTGTTGGCCCGTTTCGAAGCGGTTGCCGAGCCTGAGGACCGTCCGGCGCAGCAGCCTGACAATCAGGACGATGAAGAGGATGAGCCGTTTCCTGTTGAGCGTGAAGAGGATGACGACGATTATAGTGTCTTTGACGAGGAAGATGAGCTGGACGAAGGATCTTCCGACGAGTGGTAGCAGCAGGTCGTACTTGGATTTCTCATGGAACCAGGAGGTTTGTAGATGCTGAACAATATGAAGCTCAGTGTCAAATTGATCGGTGGTTTTCTTGTGGTGGCTCTGGTGGCCTTTGCTATCGGTTTGGGTGGCTATGTTAATCTCCACCGCATCAATACCGGCAGTGTCAGGATCTATAAGCAGGTTGCCCAGCCCCTGGGCGATTTGACCCTGCTTTCGGCCGAATTCCAGCGAGTCCGGGTTAACTCCCATAAGATGCTGTCGCTTACAGATCCGGACGAACACGAAATGATGGTGGAGCGTTCTGGTGAGTTGGTTGCAAATATCAATAAGCGTGCACAGGCCTATGAAAAAACCCTGATTGATGCTGAAGGCAAAAAGCAGTTTGCCAGCTTCAAACAGGCGCAGGCTGACTATGTGGTACAGCTCGACACCTTGAACAAGCTGGTGATGGCTGGCAACATGGCTGCTGCCAACCAGTTGATTGTGGACGAGTACGACCGTACTGCTCGGAATTTGCAGCTAGCGATTGAAAAGCTGGTTGAATCAAAGATGGGGCAGGGCAAGCAGGTGTCTGCGACTAACGATCAGTTGGCTCGCAATGCTGGCTGGTTCATGATTGGGTTGGCCATTGGCGGTGCGGTGTTGGCCTTTATCCTTGGCCTGCTGCTTTCACGCAGTATTGTCAGGCCGATTGCCGTGCTGGCTGAAGATGCGAAAAAAATCGCTTCCGGTGATCTGACGGTCCGGATTCAAGCCACGACCGGTGATGAGATCGGCGTGCTGGCCCGTTCTTTCAGCGCCATGGCTGACAGCCTGCGCGAGACAATCCGCCAGGTGGCCGATACATCCGGGTTGGTCGCTTCCTCAGCTGACCAGCTGTTCGCGACGTCGGAGAGGATCGCCTCGGGGGCTGAAGAGGTGGTGAACCAGGTTCAGACGGTGGCTACGGCTGGTGAAGAGATGGCTGCTACTTCCAATGATATCGCCAATAACTGTAACAGTGCTGCGGGAGGGGCTCTGGACGCTTCGACCAGTGCCAGTGAAGGTTCGATGGTGGTTGACAAGACCGTGCAAGCGATGAGTATGATCGCCCGGCGGGTCCACGAAACGGCCACTACCGTAGCGAGCCTGGGACAGCGCTCTGATCAGATTGGTCAGATCGTCGGCACCATTGAAGATATTGCCGATCAAACCAACCTGCTGGCGCTCAATGCTGCTATTGAGGCTGCTAGGGCAGGCGAGCAGGGCAGGGGCTTTGCTGTGGTTGCCGATGAGGTGCGCGCTTTGGCAGAGCGCACCACCCGGGCAACCAAGGAAATCAGCGGTATGATCCGTTCGATTCAGGGGGAGACCAGGTCGGCCGTTACTGCGATGGAAGAGGGCGTGCATGAGGTGGAACAGGGCACGCAAGAGGCGGCCAAGTCTGGTGCAGCCCTGCAAAACATCATGGAACAGATTAACAATCTTTCCATGCAGATCAGCCAGGTAGCAACCGCAGCAGAGGAACAAACGGCGACAACCAGTGAGATCAGCCATAACATTCAGCAGATTACCGATGTTATTCAGCAGACCGCCAATGGCGCTCAACAGTCCGCTACAGCGGCAGCAGAGCTGAACAAGCTTGCGGCAGATTTGCAGTCATTGGTGCATCGCTTTAAATTGTAATTGTTTCACTGTCAAACGGGGTTTACTTGAAAAGGGAGGGCGGTCAATCGCCCCCCCTTTTTTGTGGTTTGATTGAGGAGGGTGCGAGTATATCCTGACGGGAACGAGAAAGGTGGTGGGCAGGCAATCACGGTGGTGACGGTGGGGTTTCAGAGAGTTTTCTATCATTACACGGTTCTGCTTTGCTCGGAAGTGACCAAGGTGGGCCATATTTCCCAGAACTTTAAGTATTGGTGGCAGCTATAGCTTGCAGGGATGGAAAATTTTTATAAATTTGAAGTTGAAGTTGGAGTTGGACAGCGGAAATATGCAGAGGCGGAGATAATGGTACAGAACGCCCGCGATCGCGACAGAGAGTCAAGACGCAGGGAAAAACAGGCTGAAACTAGAATATCTGATATGACAAATATGATGACGAAATTGAGACCAGAGCTGCTGAATCTATTGTGGCCATTGAGAAAAAACTGAATCACCTGCAAGAAGATCATAAAAAGAGAGGGCAGGCACTGGATCGGCTAAAAGAGGAGAAGACCGAGCTTAAGCTAGAAAACACAGCCCTGAAAAAAGAGAAACTTACCTTGGCAGAAGAAAATCTCGAAATGTCCGAGCAGATACATGCATTGAACG
>JBFXIU010000293.1:0-4196 GCA_050175615.1 Porticoccaceae bacterium
CATCCATGGCAAGATAGCAGGCTATGGCTGTACCTACCGCCCCCCCGCCGATGACAACGGCTCCGGCGGTGTGTTTGCTGCTCATGGCAGTTCCCTTTGCTTCAGATTTTCTGGTATGTTCATGAGGGGCCGCCAGAAGCCGCCCCTCATGAATGATGCTAGCAAAAGTCGGCCTGTTTGAGAACTTTTTCAAGTTCTACACGCACTTCTTCAGAAATGGGCTGTCGGGGCATACGCAGCGTGCCTGTCCCGAATCCCTTGAGCGCAAGCGCGTGCTTGACCACCTGCCAGAGCTCGCCAGTGTCTTCAAGCAGACGCAGCAAAGGCAGCATCTGCCGGTATACCTGCCGGGCCTCATCAAGCTTGTGTTCTTTGACAATAAGGTTGTAGAGCTTGACGCACATGGCGGGGGCAATATTGGCAAGCACGCAAACCCATGCCTTGGCGCCCATGACAAAGCTTTCATAGGCCAGGCTTTCGCAGCCGCAGAAAACCACCAGCTTGTCCCCCACCTCGTCCACAGAACGGGTCAGCCGCATGATGTCGCCACTGGATTCTTTAAGAAAACCCATATTGGGCAACTGGGCGCATTTTACCAGAGTTTCAGGCGATACGGCCACGCCGCAACTGCCGGGGTTGTTGTACACCATTACCGGCAGTGGACTTTTGCCGGAAATGTATTTGTAGAATTCATAAATCTCATGCTGGCTGGGATGCACGGCGGGAGGAGGAAGAATCATGACGCCCGCAGCGCCTATGGAGCCCGCATGCTTTGACAGTTCAACCGAAACATCGACGTTGGGCGAAATGGCGCCCACAATCACCGGAACCTTGCCGTTTACTTCCTTCATGGTGAATTCGGCAACCTGCTTGCGTTCTTCGGTGGAGAGCGCCGGCCATTCGCCAGTGGCTCCCACGGGCATGATGCCGTGAACGCCGGATTTGAGCAGCCACTGGATATGTTTGGATATAGTGCCGTAGTCGATGCTGCCGTCCTGATTAAAGTGCGTCACCGTTACTGCGAAAATACCGTGAATGTTGTTCATGTATCCTCCATTGGATGTTTGTGCATTGTCTCTAGCAAAAAATCTACCAACAGCAGGTGAAACATAACTACATAGAAAATATGGCTGTTTTGGATTGCTTTTTTGCCCGTGTGTGCCATGCTACAGATTTTGATGCGTCACAACACTACAGGTGTAGCCTTGCGCTACACTCTGATGAAACCTATTTCTTGCCGCCGATGATGGGTACAATAAGGATGGCTGAAAGCAGTGATGCCGCAGTCATGACGATGAAGAATCCGTTCCAGCTTGTGGTTTCAATGACCATAGCCAGCGGCAGGCCGGTGCAGGCGGCTCCCAGGTATCCGAAAAGTCCTACAAAGCCTGTGGCCGTGCCCGCGTATTCCTTGTGGCAGACTTCGGCGGCGGCCATGCCGGTGAGCATTTGCGGGCCAAAGATGAAAAAGCCGATCAGAAAAAACACGGAACCAAGGGCGATTTTGGAACTCAGGGGCAAAAGCCAGAGCGCGCCCACGGAACACATGATGCCCAGCATGAAAATGATGTTCATCGGGATGCGGTTGCCCTTGAACAGTTTGTCCGATCCCCATCCGGCGACGATGGTGCCGATGAAACCGCCGATCTCAAGCATGGTGATGGCGCTGTTGGCCACAAGCAGGTCAACGCCATGTTCCTTTACAAGGTACATGTTGGCCCAGTCGTTGACGCCGATGCGCACGACGTACACAAGCACGTAGGAAATGGCCAGGAGCCAGATGTATTTGTTGGTGAATACGTAGCGGCGCAACACCTGCCATGTGGTGAGCGAGCTTTCGCTTTTCTTTACCTGCTCCAGTTCCAGTTGGTCCTTGCGCCATTCTCCCACCCTGGGCAGTCCCATTGATTCCGGTCTGTCCCGCATGATGATGCAAAGAATGATGCCCGCCACAATCCCGATGATGCCCGGAATGATCATGCCGTAACGCCAGCCGTAGTGTATGGCCAGCCATCCCGCGAGCAGTGGAATAATGGCACCGCCCACGTTGTGCGAGGTGTTGCACACGGCCCACCAGAAGCCGCGCTCGTTGCGCGAGTACCATGTGGTGAGAATCTTGGTGCAGGGCGGCCAGCCCCAACCCTGAAAGAAGGCGTTGAGTCCCCACAGAATGGCCAGTGCCAACAGGGACGAACTCATGCCGAAGGCTATGTTGATGATGCCTGTGATGATGAGCCCAACGCCCATGAAATAGCGGGGATTGGACTTGTCGCTTATGATGCCACCCACAAACCGTGACGAACCGTAAACGATGTAGAAAATGGTACTCAGGATGCCCACGTCCGAGAGCTGCCAGTCAAGGTCTTTGAGCATGGCTGGCATGATTGACTTGTAGCTGTTGCGGGTGAAGTAAAAAATGGCGTAACCAAGCCATATGGATGCCATCATGTGTATGCGCCAGTATGCGTAGTCTTTGTCTATCTCTTCCGCGCTCTTGGTAACCGGGCGCGCAGGTGATGCTTTAAAGAAATTTACCATGGCGTATCCTTAGTGCAAAATGGGCGGGTATATCGCCGGATGCGCAGAGCAACGTCAGGAAAACTGCTCTGGCGAGAGCGCATGCAGGTGTTCGGCGTGAAGCCGTATGCGCTGCTCGCACTGGCAAGCGCCGGAGCATGCGTGTCCGAAGCTTTGCAGGCGTATTCTCAGCGGCAACCCGATCTAGCGATGGGCCTTGATTTCACGCAAAACCTGTTCATGCAGCCTGCTGTCGCCACATGCCAGAACCTGCATGCCGGAATGCATGGTCAGAGGATTGCCCTCCCAATCGGACATGACGCCCCCCGCACCCTCAATGATTGGCACAAGAGCGCAATAATCCACTTCGCGCATGATTCCGCTGTCAAAGCAGAGGTCTATCTTGCCTGCCGCAAGGCTCATGTAGCCATAGCATGCGCCGCCGTAGACGCGCCATTTGGTGGATGCGATGAGGTGATTGTAGGCCGCCCTGTCGGATTTAAAGACAAATTCGGTATTGCTTGAAGCCACCAGGGCGGTGGCGAGGTCGGTATGGGGGCGGGTTTGTATGGGCAGACCGTTGACTGTGGATTGCCGCCCCTTTATCCCCACCCAGCGTTCAGCCATGACGGGCATTTCCACAACACCAAGAACGGGTACGCCGTTGCGGCACAGGGCAATGAGCGTCCCGTAAAATGGATAGCCCACAATGAACTGTCGAGTGCCGTCGATGGGGTCGATCACCCACACGTATTCGGCTGTGGCGGCGTCGGCCCCATATTCTTCCCCAAGCATGCCGTGATCTGGAAACGCGCCAGAAATGATTGAACGTATTTCACGTTCCACGCGTTCATCCGTCTCCGTCACCGGGCTGGCGTCAGTTTTGGTTTTAAAATCATAATTTCCACGCAGATATTTCTGTCTGTGTTCCGTGAGTATCTGGCGTGAAACGTCCGCAGCCTGCATGGCTATGTCTAAAAATGCTTCATACTCTGGCATCGCAATGTCTCCGTCTGTAAGGGGGGAGGATGCAGACCGGTTGGTCTTGTAAAGGCGTTCACTGCCGCGTCGCGGCTGGAATTCATGCCTGATTGTGTCATTGGAATGTGTAAATGCAGTTTTCTATTCAAAATACGCATATTTTATTTTTTAAATAATAATTTATTATAAAATGTTATATATAAAAGTTTGTTGTGCAACAATACTATGTGTTCAAAGCAAATAGTAGTCAGGTAATTTTGTATATCAGCAAAAAATCTGCCAACTTTGCACAGACTGGCGGGAAATGCTGATGCCATCGGGATGCTCAGTGTTGCACAATAAATTTTAGATTGGTAATATATAAAATAATTGTAGCATAACGCTACAGTCGTGTTTGCTTACGCTACACGACAGGAGGAATAATGACATGAGGTGTCTCCCCATCGACTTCTCACCACAAAATCCCGTGTACCAGCAAACGGTCCATGAAGCCTGGAAGGATTTCATTGATGGCGGTGAAATCCGGGGACGTGTGCCCGATCATATTCTGGATGGATGGCTGCTCAGCCGCGATGCCTGTATTGACCCTGTGCGGGTTCCCGACGTGCCGGTGCTGGAACGGGTTCATTTTGAGGACTTGTGCAGCCAATTCGCCACGTTGCTCAATGCAGCGGCTCCTGTGCTGGAAATGCTTGATT
>JBFXIU010000294.1:0-4169 GCA_050175615.1 Porticoccaceae bacterium
GCACTGAGCGGATAGACACTGGGGGTGAGCCAAAACCAGAAGCTCAAAAAGATGCCGAAAAACAGACCTACATCGCGGAAAAAGACGTTGAGCACCCCGAGGGTGATGCCGAGTCCGATAGAAAACAGAATAAGTATGAAAAGCAGGGGGAAAATTGCCAGAAATGAGAGTCCCGGAAAATTGCCGGAAAGCAACAGAAAAGCGACAAACAGTCCGAAGATAATCGCAAAATTGAGTGTGGCGCCACCGATAATGACCACTGGCAGACACAGTCGGGGGAAATTGAGTTTTTTCAGCAGATTGGCATTGTCGAGGAACACGTTCTGGCTGCGGCCGACGATTTCGGCGAAAAAACCCCAGGTGAGCACGCCTGCACACAGGTAGATGCTGTATCCAAAGCTGTTTTCCACGCCAGGCAGCCGTGAACGCATTACTTCGGCAAAGATCACAGTGTAAACAAGGATCATCGCCAGCGGGTTGAGAATGGTCCAAGCCACCCCAAGAAGGGAATTGTGGTATTTGCTCTGAAATTCGCGTTTAATACTACTCAAGATGAAACCGCGATATTTCCAAATTGCGCTAATAAGAGTTGGCATTTAATCACTCAATTAAGTTTCGGGGTTGACATTTTCATATAAAAATCAATAGCTAACCTATTGAAATAATGTCGTTTTAACGTGAAAAGCCTTTTGCTTTCTGATACATTGGATTTGCAAAAATACTCAATGATATCAAAAAGAAAAGGCTCAAATGAACAATACCCAATACTACCAGGAGCAACAAGAGGCAAAACGACTGCACAACCGAATTTCTTCCTTTATGGAGGATTTCAAGGTCGGCACCCTGCTGGCGGGCAGTGGCATCCGCAAGTTGCGGGGAGCAAAGGCATTGGCGGTATTCACCGCCATCTTTGCCTTGCCGTTTTGCGGGGCCAACTTTTCCCGTGGTATTGTCCATAACCAGGAACTTGGGTTCCGGAAGGATGCTGCCTACGAGTTTTTGAAAAATCCCCGGTACAACTGGCGGAAATTTTTGTTGAACCTGGTGACCGTGGCGGTCCGATTCATGGACGCGCTGACCAGCGAACAGCGTGAAAAGGTGCTGGTCATCGACGACAGCACCTATGACCGGTCCCGCTCCAAGGTGGTCGAACTGCTCGTGTGGATCCACGATCACAACGCCAACCGCAGCCTGAAAGGGTTCAAACTCATGACCCTGGGCTGGTCGGATGGAGTGAGTTTTCTGCCGCTTGATTTTATCCTGTGTTCGTCGGCTAAGGCGAGCAAGCGATTGCAGGGGATCAGGAAAGAGGTGGACAAGCGTTGCTGTGGCTACAAACGCAGGTTGGAAGCCATGGCCAAATCCACCGAGCATCTGGAGTCCATGGTGAAACGGGTGCTGGCGCTGGGCATTCGGGCCGACTACCTCCTGATGGATAGCTGGTTTGCTTTCCCCGCGCTCCTCGCCACGTTGGGCAAGCACCTGCCGGTGATTTGCATGGGCAAGGACATGCCGAAGGCCTTTTATCGGCATCAAGGACAATGGCTGACTCTGGGGCGGTTGTTTGCCAAGTTGAAGAAACGGCGCGGCAATGCCAGGATTCTGGCCAGCGTGGTGGTGGAAACCAAAAAGGAGCAAAAGGTCAGGATAGTTTTTGTTCGTCACCGTAATAAGCGCCAGTGGCTGGCCATCCTCTCCACCAAGATCGATCTTGCCGACGAGGAAATTGTCCGCATCTACGGCAAACGTTGGGATATCGAGGTGTTCTTCAAGATGATGAAACATTATCTCAACCTTGAGCGGGAAACACAACTGCGGGATTTTGACGGTATCGTCGGCCATATTACCATTGTCATGAGCCGCTATGTCTTCCTGGCTTTTGAGCAACGCTGTCATGACGATCCCCGTACCCTTGGCACGCTGTTTTACGCCTGCAGCGAAGAGCAGCAGGACTTAAGCCTGGTTGTGGGGCTATGCAGCGGCTGCTCAGCCTCGCTTTAGACAAGGTCAGGGCTGCTGGCATCATCGCTGAAGATGCAGTTCTTGCCATTGTTGATGCGGTCATGGGCTTTGCTGTTGAAATGTTGCAAATGGGCAACAGCTTATCGCGAATTAATAACCAAAATACGGAAAGTTAAAACAACACCGAAACTTGAGTCAATCACTAAATTGTTTGTTATGGTAAAAAGGGACGTGTCATGTCGCACAGCAATTCCCGATATTCCCTCAAGACCTGATTTTATGGGATACGAGAGGATCGGGTTTCGTAAACTTTGAGACAACATACTTGGTCGCGAAACGGTTGCTCGCGGAACGCCTGGCAACCAGCTCGGTAAAAATAAAGGATAAATTAATCAGAAGTAGCGTATTTTTTTCTTGACAACGTATTGAAGTGAAAATCGATTATGCTGTCACGGAAAATTTTCTCAATCAAAGCGCTACAACTGGTTGCCCCGACGAACGGAAGAGCCGTGAGCAAAACCCTCCACGTGGATGCGTTAATCCGAGCCATCAAGGCTGATTTTGGCAAACTCACCGATCATCGGGCCCAAAACACCAAGATTGCCCTTGATGACGCGCTCATGTCCGCCTTTGCCGTGTTTCATCTGAAGGATCAGTCGCTGCTTGCCTTTCGATGAGCGACGTCGCAGGGAACCGAAAAATTTACATACGGTCTATGAAATGACCGGTATTCCTTGCGATTCTCAGATGCGGGCTATTCTGGATGAGGTTGATCCGGCCTACTTGCGGCCAGCATTTCGCACCGTTTTCCGGCGGTTGCAGCGTGGCAAGAAGCTGGAATCAATGACACTCTTGGGTGGCCATTATCTGCTCAGCGGTGACGGTACGGGGTTTTACTCCTCAACCAAGGTGGCCTCCCCCTACTGCCTGAAGAAAACTCGTCGCAACGGAGTGGAACTGTATTACCAACAGATGTATACCGCGGCCCTGGTGCATCCGGATTGTCGCGAGGTGATCACTTTTTTTCCCGAAATGATTACCCGCCAGGACGGTTCGGATAAAAACGATTGCGAGCGGAATGCGGCTCGTCGTTTTTTCGAGGCACTGCGGCGTGAGCACCTGCACATCTCAAGCTGATCGTCACCGAGGACGCACTGAGCAGCAACGCGCCCCACATCGAGGATCTGCAACGATTTGACCTCCGTTTTATCCTCGGCGTCAAGCCCGGAGATCATCAGTTTCTGCTTTTGCGGGTTGACGCGGCAATCGCCCGGGGGAAGGTCACCGAGTTGCAGCGAGTGGATGCCAGCGATCCCGGAAAGATACATTTTTATCGTTTTATCAACCAGGTGCCGCTCAACCAATCCTGCCAGGATTTGCTGGTTAATTTCTTTGAATATTGGCAGGTTGACAAGAATAATCGGATTACCCGGTTTAGTTGGGTCACGGATCTACCCATCACCCCGGAAAACGTCGAGGAGATTATGCGGGCAGGCCGTGCTCGGTGGAAAATCGAAAACGAAACTTTCAACACCTTGAAAAACCAGGGGTATAATCTGGAGCATAATTACGGGCTGGGCAAGAAGCATCTCAGTGCGGTGTTTGCCATTCTCATGATGCGGGCCTTTCTTGTCGACCAGGTGCAGCAGATGAGTTGTCATCTCTTCCAGGCCGCCTTGAAGGAACTCGGTTCCAAAAGGGCGTTGTGGGAGATGATGCGCAACTATTTTCACATGTTTAGGGTTGATTCGATGGAGACGATCTTCCGGGTGTTGGTCTACAGTCCTGGCGGAGATATTGTACTGGAGAGAGACTGGCTCGGTAGTTAGCCGTTCAAGTCACCCAGCAGAACTGTCAAAGAGCACCCCTTTCAGTATTGCCTGAAAAGGGGAAGAGGATAAGTGCGTCTAAAAAAAAGTCCCGCGGGCCAAAAAAACATGTTCTTTGTGACCTGTGGGGAGAGAAGGCGCTGTAACTTTGCCTTGCACAACCACAAATAAACCCCAAAGGGCTCGTGGCATAAGGGCCAAAACGGGAATTGCTGCATGTCGCACATGGGGGGTGCCATTTTGAGTTATAGTCAAGTCTGGTGTTTAGGAATAGCTCTCAGGCGACGGCCCTGTTGAGTTCGCTTTCTGTTAAAGGGGTGACAGGTTCCCCATCCTTGAACTTGACACCGCGTATCACATCGGCAAGCAGCTTGAATC